>NZ_JBEZBW010000117.1:0-23622 GCF_040647305.1 Saccharothrix sp. NPDC042600
TTGGCAACCGGAAAAGCTGGTTGCCAAGAACCCCAAAGCGTGGTTGGGCTGCGCCCAGGCCGTACGGGGAACGAACCGAGGCCCTTCCTGTGGCTTGGCAGCCCGTTGGACCGCTTCGCGGTCGGGGTGGCCGTTTGCGGTCAGGTTGGTTTGGTGGCTGTGATCAAGGATTGGCCGGGGGAGGTGCTCAGGGGGTGGGTGGTGATGGTGGTCAGGCCGACGGTGTGGAGCCAGTCTTCGATTTCCGTTGTCGGGTAGACCTGGCCGCCTTGGCCGTGGAACAGGTTGAGGCTGAAGACCCTCGCGAAGGCGTCGCCGGCTCGGTCCTCGCTGTGTTCGTCGTGTTCCAGCAGGACCACCGAGCCCCCTGGGCGCAGGGCGGCGGCTGCTCGGGTCAGCAGGGTTCGGTTCGCTTCGGCTGGGCGGCCGTGGACCACGTTGAACAGCAGGATGGTGTCGTGGTCGGTGCCCAGGTCCAGGTCGTCGTAGTCGCCGGGGCGGAGGGTGATGCGGTCCGTCAGGGCCGCGGCGGTCACCGCTTCCTCGCCCACGGCCAGGGCCTCGGGTAGGTCGATGACCGTGGCGTGCAGAGCCGGGTTGGCCTTGCACAGGCGGATGGCGTACTTGGCGTGGCCGCCGCCTATGTCCAACAACGACGTGCCCGTGGGGACGTGGGTGGTCACCTCCGGGGCGATGCTGTCCGCGTGGCTGGACAGCATGCGTTGGAAGCGTTCCAACGTCTCCGGGCGCTCGGAGAGCCAGCCGTAGAAGTCCAGGGCGGGCTTGCCGGTGCGGATCGAGTCCTCCAGGCCGTCCCAGGACTCGAACAGCACCGTGGACCAGAAGCGGTCCACCTCGCTGTAGCCGTTGCCGGACAACCACTTCTCCGTGGGCGCGGTGTTGCTGTACGTGTCGCCCTCGCGTTCCAGGTAGCCGAAAGCCACCAAGGCCTCGGCCAGCAGGGCCGTGCCGCGCGGGTCGGTGTTGAGGGTGGTGGCCAATTGGGGTGCCGTCAGGGGAGTGGGGGAGAGGGCCGCGAAGACGCCCAGGCGCAGGGCCGCGGCCATCGCCCGGTAGCCCGCGGTGGCGATCAGGTCCACGAAGGACGGTGGGCCGTCGCCCGGTTCCAGGTGCAGGGGCATGTCAGGACCTTTCCGGCAGGACGCCCGCGGTGGCCAGGAAGTCGATGTGGCGGCCGATCATCTCCGCGTCGGCCGGGGGGAACTCCACGCCGCACTCGGCCGCCGCCGCCCACGTGGCCGTGCAGTCGAACACCGGGTGGGCGCGGCGGGTGGTGGTGAGGCCGAACGCCAGCGGGCCGAAGGCGCTGTCCGGGCTCTCCAGCATCAGGGCGCGCCACTCCTGGTAGTCCAGGGCCTTGGTCGGGTAGCCCTTGGCGGTGAGCACGTCGCCCAGGTCGGCGTAGCGGAAACCGTCGGCCCGGTAGTAGTGGAAGTCCTTGCCGTGGTGTTCGGGACGGGTCGAGATGCCGGCGATGGCGGCGGCCAAGCGGTCCACCGGGAGCATGTCGATCACGTCCCGCGTGCGGGGCACGGCCCCGGTGTGGGCGCAGGTCGCGATCTGGCGGCTCAGGTAGGACTCGGTCTTCGCCGTGCCGGTCCGCACGTCGCCGACGATCGCCGCGATCCGGTGGATCGACACGGGAACACCGCGGTCGCGGGCCAGCACGCCCATCATGTCGGCCACCCACTTCGTGGTGTGGTAACCGGTGTCCAGGCCCGCCGGGTCCTCCGGCCGGTCGGTCTCCTTGACCACCTGCTGGTCGTAGGAGGCACCCAGGAAGACCCCCAGCGTGGACATCAGGTGCAACGGCTTCGTGCGGTAGCGGGTGGCGAGGCGCAGGACGTCCACCGTGCTGCCCACGTGCGGCGGCATCATCCACTGGTAGGTCAGCACGAAGTTCATCACCGCGCCGTTGTGGTAGACGGCGTCCATGCTCTCGGCCAGGCCGTCGAAGTCGTGTTCCGACAGGCCCAGCATGGGTTTGGACATGTCGCCGACCACGGGGACGATGCGCGTCAGGACGTCCTCGGGGACGTCGAGATGTGCTCGGCGCAGGTTGGCGCGGATGCGGGCGGACGCCACCGCCGGGGTTTCCGCCCGGACCAGGCAGTGGATCTCGGCGTCGGTCCGGGTGAGGAGTTCGGCGACCAGGTGTGCGCCCAGGAAGCCGGTCGCGCCGGTGAGCAGGACTCGCTGAGCCGGGCCGGCCACGGCCGGAGCGGTGGGGGCGATGTCGTCGGGTGGCGTGGCGTCGCGCCACATCTGCTCGACGCTGGGCAGGCCGGACTTGTAGCGCTTGGCGAAGGTGTGGTCCGACGCCGCCGCGCTCTCCACCACCTCGGCCAGCTCCGCCAGGTCGGCGGTGGCGAACAGCGCCCGCAGCGGCACGGTCACGCCCAGCAGGGTCCGGACCTTCGCCAGCACGGCCGCCGCGATCAGCGAGTGCCCGCCCAGCCCGAAGAACGAGTCGTGCCGGCCGACCAGCGGCGCGTTGAGCACCTCCGACCAGATCTCGGCCAGCACCCGTTCGACGGCCGTGCGCGGCGGCTCGTACGGCTTCGCGTCCACCACCGGCTCGGGCAGCTTGCGCACGTCCACCTTGCCGTGCGCGGTGAGCGGCAGTTCCTCCAGCGCCACCCGGGCGCCGGGCAGCATCGACTCGGGCAGGTGCTCGGCGCAGAACGCCCGCAGCTCGTCCAGCTCCGGCGCGGTCTCGCCGGGGCGCGCGACCACGTACGCCACCAGGGTGTCCGACCGCACCGCCACGGCCGCGTCGACCAGCCTGGGGTGCTTGAGCAGGGCCGCGCGCACCTCGCCCGGCTCGATGCGGTGGCCGCGCAGCTTCACCTGGTCGTCCACCCGGCCCAGGAACTCCAGGGTCCCGTCGGGCAGCAGGCGGGTCAGGTCGCCGGTCGCGTACATCCGGCCGCCCGGCACGGACGGGTCCGGCAGGTACACCGAGGCGGTGCGGGCCGGGTCGCCGCGGTAGCCGCGAGCGGGGGCCCGGCCGCCGATGTGGAGTTGCCCGGGGACGCCCACGGCAACCGGGCGCAGGTCGGCGTCCAGCACGTACGCGCGGACACCGGGCAACGGCCGGCCGATGGGCAGGGTGGCCGAACGGGCGTCGACCTCGCCCGCGTCCAGCGTCCGGTACGCCGTCGCGCACACCGTGGTCTCGGTCGGGCCGTAGTGGTTGACCAGCGCGACGCCGGTGGCGGCGGCCCAGGCGGCGACCGCGGCGGGCGGCACGGCCTCGCCGCCGATCATCATGACCCGGAGCGGACCGCCGGTGTCCGTGATGCCCTCCAGGTCGGCCACCCACCGCTTCCACAGCGCGGCCGGGGCGTCCACGGCGGTCAGCTCGTGCTCGGCGCACAGCCGCAGCAGGTCCGGGCCGCCGATCGCGGCCGGTTCGGGGTGCACGGCCACCGCCGCGCCGGCGCACCACGCCGGGAACACGTCACCCACGGACGCGTCGAAGCTCAGCGGCGGGACCATCAGGATCCGCTGCCCCGGCCCGAAGTCGTGCAGCTCGACGAACGCCCCGGCGAGGTTGGCCAGCGTGTCGTGCTGGACCTGCACGCCCTTGGGCACCCCGGTCGAGCCGGACGTGTAGATCACGTACGCGAGCCGGCCCGGGTGCGCGTCGAAGACCGGCGGTTCCCCGGCCTCCCCGGTGAACGCGTCGTCCGCGGTGTCCAGCAGCGCCCCGTGGAACCCGCCGAACCGGTCCCGCGAGCCCGGCGCGGTGATCACGACGGGCGCGCCGCAGTCCGCGAGCAGGCCGGCGAGCCGGGCGGGCGGGTGCGCCGGGTCCAGCGGCACGTACGCGCCGCCGGCCTTGAGGACCGCCAGCAGCGCCACGAACGCGTCCGCGCCGGCCCTGAGCGCGAGCCCGACCGGTACCTCCGGACCGACGCCGAGGTCGGCCAGGACGTGCGCGACCTTGTTGGCCCGCCGGTCCAACTCCGCGAACGTCAACGACGACCCGCCGACCTCCAGCACGGCGGTGGTGTCGGGGTGCGCCCGGACCTGTTCGGCGATCCGGGTGAGCACGTCCGCGCCGTCCGGCGCGGGCTGGGCGTTGAGCAGTTCCGCCGCGACCCGGTCCGCCTCGGTCGTCCACGCCACGGTGGACAGCCGGCTCCCGGCGGTCCACGACGCCAGGACGGTCAGGAACTGCTCGGCGAACCGGGCCACGGTGTCCGGCTCGAACAGGTCGGTGCTGTAGTCGAGGTTCGCGGGCCAGTCGCCGTCGGTCTCCCGCACGTGCAGGGTCAGGTCGAACCGGCTCGTGCCCCGGTCCACGGTCAGCGGCTCGGCGGGCAGCCCGGCCCACCGCCCCGCGCCGCCACCCCGGTTGAGCACCAGCATCACCTGGAACAGCGGGTGGTGCGCGAGGTCGCGGCGGGGCGCGACGCGCGCGGCCACCTCGTCGAAGCTGACCTCGGCGTGGTCGAGCGCGTCGACGGCGACGGCCTTGGCCCGCGCCAGCAGCTCGGCCACGGTCGGGTCGCCGGACAGGTCCATGCGCAGCGCGGTCGTGGTGACGAACATGCCCACCGACCGCTCCAGCTCCGGGAACGGCCGGTGGGTGGTCGGCGAGCCGACCACCAGGTCGTCCGTGCCCGACCGCCGCGCCAGCACCAGGGAGAACGCCGCCAGCAGCCCGGCGAACGTGGTGCAGCCGTGCGCGCGGGTCAGCTCGGCCAGCCGCCCGGTCAGCGCGGCGGGCACGACGAACCGGTGGCTGCCGCCCGCGACCGTCCGGTTCGGGGTGCGCGGCCGGTCCGCCGCCAGGTCCAGCACCTCCGGCGCGCCGGCGAGCCGGTCCGCCCAGTGGTCGAGCTGGCGCTGCCGCTCGCCGTCCGCGAGCCGCCCGGACTGCCAGTGCGCGTAGTCGGGGAACTGCGCCCCGACCGGCTCCAGCGCCACGCCCGCGTAGGCGTCGCCGATCTCGCGCGCCACCTGTCCCAGCGACACGTCGTCGCACACGATGTGGTGCGCGGTCACCACGAGGGCCGAGGACCCGGGCGCGACCCGGATCAGCCGCACCCGCACCAGCGGCCCGGCCTCCAGGTCGAACGGCGTGTCCACTTCGGACACCACCAGGTCCTCCAGCGACCCGTCGAGGTCGGTCACCACGACCGGCACCGACAGCGACGGCAGCACCCGCTGCGCCGGCGTCCCCTCGTCGTCCACGATCCGGGTGCGCAGCGCTTCGTGCCGGTCCACGACGATGTCCACGGCTTCCCGCAACCGCTCGGGGTCGAGGTCGCCGGCGATCCGCAGCGCGGCGAACATGGCGTACGCGCCGGCGTCCAGACCGAGCCGCCCGGTCAGCCACAGGCCGCGCTGGTTGCCGGTCAACGGGACGACCGCGCCCTCCGGCCGGCGCGGCACGCTCTGGCGGCCCCCCAGGCCGCGCTGGGCGAGCAGGCGCTCCAGCAGCCGCTCGCGGTGGTCGGACAGTTCGGTCACGAGTGGGTCCTCTCCGGGTTCGCCCGGTCCGGGTGCGCCTGGGTGGCGGTCACCGCGTCGGGCAGGTCGTCCACGGTCCGCAGCCGGGGCCGCGACCAGGCGAACGCGGTCAGCGCGAGCATCAGCACGCCGACCACGAGGAAGATCAGGGCGATGCCGCGGCCCTCACCGGTGCCGATCAGCGCGCCCAGCGACGACGCCAGCGCGCCGTCGGGGGCCATCAGCGGTTCGGCCACGCCGTCGGACAGCGGGCCGATCACCAGGTAGGCCACGGGCATCGCCGCGGTGGACAGGGTCCGCACCACGCCGAGCACCCGGCCCAGCACGTCCTTGTCCACCTTGGTCTGCAACAACGTCACGCAGCACGTGTTCATCAGCGGCAGCGTGAACAGGAACGCCGGCGCGGCCACCGCGATCAGCCACGGCGAGGGCGCGAGGCTGTGCAGGACCAGGAACACCCCGCCCAGCCCCAGCCCGGCGTAGATGCCCAGCACCCGCCGCTTCGGCCCGCCCCACGCGCCCATCACCAGGCCGCCGACGAACAACCCGCTGCCGCCCGCCGCCATCAGCACGCCCAGCGTCGCCGGCGAGGAGAACGACAGGATCAGCGGCTGCACCAACCCGCCCGCCACGGCGAACAGGAAGTTCCACAGCCCGAACACCACGCACAGCGTGAACAGGCCGGGCGCGCCGCGCAGCCAGCGCAGGCCCGCGCCCAACCCCGGGGCGCCGCCGCCCCGGCCCCCGCTCGCGCCCGCGGGGAGCCGGGCCAGCAGCAGCGCGGCGACCGCGAAGACCATCGACACCACGTCGATGACCAGCACGCCGCGCAGTCCGACCAGGCCGAGCAGCGCACCCGCCACCAGCGGCGCGGCGATCTGCACGCCCTGGGTGAGCTGCATGAGGCCGTTGACGCGTCCCAGGTGCTCGGCCGGCACGAGCGCGGGCACCAGCGCCTGGTACGCGATGAGGTGGAACGAGTTCAGCGTCGCGGTCAGCGCCGACGCCACGTACACCTGCCACACGGCGAGGGAGTCCGTGCTCACCGACACCAGCAGCAACGCGGTCACCACGCCCGCGCCGGTGTCGGCGGCCAGCATGATCCGGCGCCGGTCGTAGCGGTCCGCGAGCGCGCCCGCGTAGGGCGCGAGCAGGATGCCCGGCACCACCGCGCAGAACTGGATCAGCACGAACTGGGTCACCGAGCCGGTCCCCAGGTACACCCACACGCCCAGCACGAACGCGGTCAGCGCCGAGCCGATCACGCTGACCAGCTGACCGGCCCAGACGACGGCGAACCGCTTCACGAGCCCTCCCCGAGCATGGCCGCGACCTCCTCGTCGGACAGCCCCGCGAGCTGCACCCGCAGCTGCGCCACGGCCGTGATCCGGTCCGGCTCGTCCAGCGCCAGCAGCGTCGCCGCCAGCCCGGCCACCGTCGGCGCGGCGAACATCCGCCCGATCGGCACCGACACGGCGAACGCCCCGTGCACCCGCGCCAACGCCTTCGCCGCCAGCAGCGAGTGCCCGCCCAGGGCGAAGAAGTCGTCGTGCACGCCCACCTCGGGCACGGCCAGCACCTCGCGCCAGATGCCCGCCAGCACCTCCTCCACCGCGTCGCGCGGCGCGACCCGCTCGCCGCCGGCCGTCCAGTCCGGCTCGGGCAGCGCCCGGCGGTCGATCTTGCCGTTGGGGGTCAACGGGAACGCGTCGAGCAGCACCGCGGTCGCGGGCAGCATGTAGTCCGGCAGCCGCCCGGCCAGCGCGGCGCGCAGCCGCGCCCAGTCCAGCGGGTGGTCGGCGACCAGGTAGGCGACCAGGCGGGCGTCCCTCGGCACCACCACGGCCTGCCGGACCTCGCCGGTCTCCACCAGGGCGGTCTCGACCTCGCCCAGCTCGATGCGGAACCCGCGCACCTTGACCTGGTGGTCGGCGCGCCCCAGGAACTCCAGCGTCCCGTCGGCGCGGTGGCGGACCAGGTCGCCGGTCGCGTACAGCCGCGCGCCCGGGGTGGCGGCGAACGGGTCGGGCACGAACCGGCTCGCGGTCAGGTCCGGGCGGCCCCGGTAGCCGCGCGCCACGCCCAGCCCGCCGATGTGCAGCTCGCCGACCACGCCCGGCGGCACCGGCTCCAGGCCCGCGTCCAGGACGTAGAGGCGGGTGTTGCCGATGGGCGGGCCGATCACGACCGGCGCGGGCGACGGGTCCACCAGGCCGGCGGCCGACCACACCGTGGTCTCGGTGGGGCCGTAGACGTTCCACAGCAGGCAGTCGCCGGTCAGCAGGTCGTCGGCGAGGTCGCGGGGCAGCGCCTCGCCGCCGCAGATCCGGGTGGTCACGCCGGCCGGGACGCCGCCGGTCTCGGTCAGCAGCCGCCAGGTCGCCGGGGTGGCCTGCAGCACGGTCACGTCCGCGAGGGCCGCGCGCAACGCGACACCGTCGGCGGCGACCTCGGGCGGCACGACGGCGACCGACGCGCCGGCGGTGAGCGGCAGCAGCAGTTCCAGCACGGAGATGTCGAACGACAACGTGGTGACCGCCGCCAGCCGGTCGTCCGGGCCCAGCTCGAACACCTGCTGGAACGACACCAGCAGGTTCACCACGGCCCGGTGCGGCACCTCGACGCCCTTGGGCGTGCCGGTCGAACCGGACGTGTAGATCACGTAGGCCAGGTCTTCCGGGTGCACCGGGGTGGGCGTCGGCTCGGCGGGCGTGGCGTCGGCCGGCGTGAGGAACACGCCGTCGAACGGCAGCGGGTCGAGCGCGGGATCGGTCAGCACGACCTCCGCGCCGGAGTCGGCGAGCATCAGCGCGAGCCGGTTCGGCGGCCAACCCGGGTCGAGCGGGACGTAGGCCGCGCCCGCCTTCCACACGCCCAGGACGGCCGCGACCAGGTCCGGCGTGCGCGGCAGGTGCAGGGCGACCAGCGAGCCCCGGCCGACGCCGTGCGCTTGCAGCAGCGCGGCGATGTGGTCGGACCGCTCGCCCAGGTCGCGGTAGCTCAGCGGTCCGACGGCGGGCGCGTCCGGGTCGCCCGCGACGAGGTCGAGCGCGGTCGTGGCGTCCGGCAGCGGCAGGTCGGTGGCGTTGAAGCCCTCCAGGACCTCCCAGCGGCGCACGCCGGTCAGCGCGTCGAGTTCGGAGATCCGCCGCTCCGGGTGTTCCGCGGCGGCGGTGAGCAGGGCGATCAGCCGGTCGGTGAACTCGACGATCGTGTCCTCGTCGAACAGGTCCGTGCTGTACTCGACGCCCAGCGCGAGCGTGTCGCCCCGGTGCTCGGCCGCCACCGTGATGTCGAACTTCGAGACGCCCGGGTCGGGCGTGATCGGCTCGACCGCCAGCCCGCGCAGGCCGAGCGCGAGCGGTGGCGTGTTCTGGAGGATGAGCTGGGCCTGGAACAGCGGCGCGTGGCCCAGGCTGCGCTGGGGCCGCAGGTGCTCCACGAGCCGCTCGAACGGCAGCTCCGCGTGCGCCAGACCGTCCACTGTGGACGTCTTGGCGCGCTCCAGCAGCTCGGCGAACGTCGGGTCGCCGCCCACCGCGGTGCGCAGGGCGATCGTGTTGACGAAGAACCCGATCAGCCCTTCCAGGTCCGGGTGCGAGCGGCCGGCGACCGGCGTGCCCACGACCACGTCGTCCTGGCCCGCCAACCGCCCCAGCCGGGCCGAGAACGCGGCCAGCAGCACCATGAACAGGGTCACGCCGTGCTTGCGCGCCAACGACTCCAGCGCCGCCAGCGTCTGCGCCGGGACGGTTCCGTAGCGCAGCGCGCCCCGGTACGTGCTCACGGAGGGGCGCGGCCGGTCGGTCGGCAGGGTCAGCAGTTCGGGCGCGCCGTCGAGGTGGCGCGCCCAGAACTCCAGGTGGTTCTCCGCGACCTCGCCCGCCATCCGGTCGCGTTGCCACACCGCGAAGTCCGGGTACTGCAACCGCAGCTCCGGCAGGTCCGGCGCCCGGCCGTCCAGCGCCGCCGCGTAGGCCTCGCCCAGCTCGCCCAGCAGCACCGACAGCGACCAGGCGTCGGAGGTGATGTGGTGCAGGTTGAGCACCAGCACGTGGTCGTCGGCGGCGAACCGGCCCAGCGAGGCGGTGAACAGCGGCCCGCGCTGGAGGTCGAACCCGACCGCGCCGCGCCGGTCGGCGAACTCCCGCGCCACCACGTCCCGGTCGCCCTCGGGCAGGGCGAAGTCCTCCAGGGTGGCCACGCCGGTGGGCGCGACCAGCTGCACGGGTTCGCCGCCCGAGTCCGGGAAGGTGGTGCGCAGGGCCGCGTGCCGCGCCACGACGAAGTCCAAGGCCTCCTTCAGGGCCGCGCGGTCCAGCGGTCCGCGCAGGCGCAGGCCCAGCGGGATGTTGTAGACCGCGCCGCCGGGGGAGAACTTCTCCAGGAACCACAGGCGTTGCTGCCCGAACGACAGCGGGTAGGCGGCCGGTTTCGCCGCCCGCTCGCGCAGCCTCCGGGCCAGCAGCTCCCGCTTGCGCGCGGCGGCCCCGGCGTCGGGGTGGGTCATGGTCAGCTCCCGGACGTGGCGAGTCGGTCGGCGGCGGCGCGGACGTCCCCGCGCAGGTGCGTGGGCACCCGGTCGCCGAAGCGCTCCAGGTACGCGGCGAGGGTCACGTCGTCGTCCCGCAGGAACGGGAAGTCCGTGGGCACCATGTGCCGGATGGCCAGCATGGGCACCGGGCTGTTCAACGGCCGGAACACCGGGTTCCACAGGCCCGCCTTGTCCGGCGGGCCGGGGTGGAACTCGCCGACCATCAGGCCGTTCGCGGTGTACTCGGGCTTGAGCAGCTCCTGCGTGCGGTCCACCACCGACCAGTCGGCGGGTTCGCGCAGCTCCGGGAACAGCACCAGGATCGTCTTGAACTGCGCGCCCGGCCCGGACCGCGGCTCCAGCTCGGCGAACCAGTCGCGGTAGTGCAGCAGCAGCTCGGCCAGCTCCGCGGGCTCGGTGGGCCGGCCCGGGTGCACCGACAGGAAGAACAGGCCCTTCTGCAGGGACGTGTCGGTGAACGGGCACACGTCGCCGCGCCGGCCCAGCTCGGGGTGCGGCGCGCACAGGTACTCGGCCGCCCACGCGAACACCGTCCGCAGCGCGGCCTCGTGGGCGGCGACCTGCTCGGGGAGCGTGGGGGCGGCGAAGTCCGACGGCTCGACCAGGGGATGGGCCGGCCGGTTCGGGTGGAGCAGCATCATGTCACCTGCCTCTTGCGGCGGGCTCGGTGTGTGAGCACCGCCAGTGCCGCGCCGGTGAGCGCGGTCGTCGTGGCCAACAGGCGGTCCTGGCGCCGGGAGCGGGCCAGGGCTTCGCCGTAGGGCGTGGTCGTGTGCGCGATCAGGGTGTAGAGCGGCACCCAGGAGCGCGGGAACAGCCGGTGCAGCACCAGGTCGGCCTTCTTGCGGGCCAGGAACAGCGGCGAGCGCAGCTTGTCGCGCAGTTCCACGAAGTTGCGCTTGGACAGCTCCGCCAGCACGTCGGTGTGCGGCCGGCGCGCGGCCTCGAAGGCGGCCAGCGCCGCCGGCAGGTCGCGCGGGTGGGCGGCCAGGCAGCGGTCCAGGACCGAGCAGTCCTCGAACGCCGCGTTCATGCCCTGCCCGAAGAACGGGTACACCGCGTGCGCGGCGTCGCCCAGCAGCACCACCCCGCGGCCGGACCCGGTGGCCAGGTGCCAGGGCGCGGTGCGGATGGTGACCAGGCTCGCGGGCGGGTGCGCCAGGAACTGCTCCACCACGTCCGGGATCAGGGTCAGCGTGTCGGGGAAGCGGCGGGCGAAGAACTCCCGCACCCGCGCGGCCGTGTCCAGCCCGGCGAAGCCCTGCGCCCCGTCGAACGGCAGGAACACCGTGGCGGTGAGCGAGCCGTCCGCGTTGGGGTGGGCCACGATCAGCCCGTCTTCACCCGGCCACACGTGCAGCGCCCGCAACTCCGTGCGCGGCTCACCGTCGTCGCCGACCGGGATCAGCAGCTCCTTGTACCCCCACTCCAGGTATTCCTGGTGCAGCGTCATCCGGCGGCCCCGCCCGAGGTGGGCGCGGACGGCGGAGAACGCGCCGTCCGCGCCGACGACCAGGTCCGCCTCGAACTCGCCGTCCTCGGTCGCCACGGACGGCTTGTCGCGGTCCACGGACACGACCTTGCGGCCCCAGAAGAACTCCACGCCCTGCTTCTCGGCCTCGTCGATCAACGCCACGTTCAGGTCGTGGCGCAGCACCGAGTGCAGGATCTGGTCCTCTTCGGTCCCGTAGGGCTGGAACCGCAACGTCCCGTCGGGCGCGTGCACCACCCGGCCGCGCATCGGCACGGTGAGCGGCTTCAACGAGTCCAGCAGGCCGATCTCCCTCAGCGCCACGATCCCGCGCTGGGACAGGCCGAGGTTGATCGACCGGCCCGCCTCGCGCGCGCCGGGCGTGCGCGGGTCCTCCCGCCGTTCCAGCACCCGCACGGTGAACCCGCGCCGGGCCAGGTAGACCGACACCAGCGAGCCCGCGAGGCCCGCCCCGACCACCACCGCGTCGCTCACAGCCCGTCCTCGCTCAACGTCCCCAGCAACCGGTCGATCTCCTCGTCGGACAGGTCGTCCAACTGGTCCAGCAGCGGCACCGGGCCGCGCGCGCCGACCCCCGCGGTGTCCATCGCCGCGCGCAGGCCCGCGATGGTGGGCGCGGCGAACAGCGCCGCCAGCGGCAGGTCCGCGCCCAACGTCGTGCGGACGCGGGCCAGCATCTGGGTCGCGGTCAGCGAGTGGCCGCCCAGCGCGAAGAAGTTGTCGTGCACGCCGACGTCGCCCGGCAGGCTCAGCACGTCCCGCCAGATCTGCGCGATCCGGGCCTCGGCGTCGTCGCGCGGCGGCACGTGCTCGGTCGCCGCGCCGGTCCACTCCGGCTCGGGCAGCGCGGCCCGGTCGATCTTGCCGGTGCCGGTGCGCGGCAGCGCCGCCAGCTCCACCACGGCCGCCGGGATCATGTACTCCGGCAGCCGGGTCGCCAGGTGCGGGCGCAGGTCCGCGACCGGCCGGTGCAGCACGACGTGGGCGACCAGCCGGACGTCCGCCGCGCCCGCCGACCACGTGGTGACCACGGCGTCGGCCACGTCGGGGTGCGCCCGCAGCACGGCCTCGACCTCGCCGGGCTCGATGCGGAACCCGCGGATCTTGACCTGCCGGTCGGCGCGGCCCAGGAACTCCAGCGTCCCGTCGGCGCGCGGCCGGACCAGGTCGCCGGTGGCGTAGAGCCGGTCACCGCCGAAGGGGTCGGGCAGGAACTTGTCCGCGGTCAGCGCGGGCAGGCCGTGGTAGCCGCGGGCCACGCCCGCGCCGCCGATGTGCAGCTCGCCGATGACGCCGGGCAGCACCGGGCGCAGCAACGGGTCCAGCACGTGCAGGGTCGTCCCGTCGACGGCCGGCCCGAGCCGCACCGGCGCGGGGCCGCGCGGCACCACGCCGGCCGTGGAGTACACGGTGGTCTCGGTGGGGCCGTAGCCGTCGATGAGGGTCGCCCCGTCGGACTGGAGGTCGTCGGCCAGGTCCCGGGTCAGCACCTCGCCGCCGGTCACCCGCAGCCGGACGTGGTCGGGCACCCCGCCCGCGGCCACGACCATCCGCCATCCGGCCGGGCCGCCCTGCACGACCGTCGCCCCGGACTCGGCGATGCGCCGGCGCAGCAGCGCGCCGTCGGCCACGTCCGCCGCGGGCACGGCGGTGAACCGGGCGCCGCTGAGCAGCGGCACCAGCATCTCCACCGTGGACACGTCGAACGCGGGCGTGCTGATGGAGGCCAAGTGGTCCTCGGGGGACAGGCTCAGCAGGCGGTTCATCGACGTGAGCAGCTCGGCCAACCCGCCCTGGGTGACCCGGACGCCCTTCGGCCTCCCGGTCGAGCCGGAGGTGTAGATGACGTACGCCAGGCTCTCCGGGATCGGCGGCACGGCGTCCGGCGGCGTGTCGGGCCCGTCCACGCCGGTGAGGTCCAACCCGGTCAGGTCCACCGTGGTCCACGGCCCGTCCAGGGCCTTCTCGGGCGAATCGGTGACCAGCACCGGGACACCGGCGTCGGTCGCCATCGTCGTCAGGCGTTCGACCGGCCACGACGGGTCCAGCGGCAGGTAGCCCGCGCCGACCTTCCACGCCGCGAGGATGCCGATGATCGTCGGCTCGCCGCGTTCCAGGCACAGCGCCACCGGGTCGTCCGGTCGCGCGCCCGCCGCCTGGAGGGCGTGGGCGAGGCGGTTCGCGGCCCGGTCGAGCCCCCGGTGGGTCATGGTGTCGAGCAGCGCGTCCGGGTGGGCGGCGAGCGCCTCGCCGATCAGGTCCAGGGCGCTGCGCGCGGCCTTGCCGGCGGGTTGGGGCGCGGGGGTCCCGGTGAGGGGGAGTTCGGCGACCTTCGTGCCGGGGTCGATGTCCCCGGTGAGCGCGGCGAAGGCGTCGTGCAGCGCGGCGATCGTGGCTTCCCCGAACAGCTCGGCGTCGTACTGCCAGCGGCCGAACCACGTGTCGCCGTCGCGTTCCACGGTCAGCGACAGGTCGAACTTCGCGCCGCCGTTGGACACCGGCTCGGGCCGCAGGGTCAACGCGCCCGCCCGCCGCGCCGGCGGCAGCGGTTCGACGGCGAACATCACCTGCACCAGCGGCGCGTGGGCCAACGTCCGCTCGGGCGCGACCAGGTCCACCACCTGCTCGAACGGCAGGTCCTGGTGCTCCAGCGCGGCCACGGTCGCCTGTTCGGCGGCCCGCACCACGTCACCCAGGGTGGTCTCGGGCTCGAAGGTGGCGCGCAGCGGCAGGGTGTTGGCCACGAACCCGACCAGGCCCTCGGTCTCCGGCCGGGTGCGCGCGGCGACCGGGGTGGCGACCAGGAAGTCGCCCTGGCCGGTGACCCGGTGCAGCACGCACTGGAACCGCGCGAGCAGGTGCGCGAACGACCCGTCGGCGACGGTCAGCTCCCGGCGCAGTTCCGCGCCGCGCCCGGTGGGGGAGTCCGGGCGCGGGCGGTCGCCGGGCAGCGGGAGGACGGTCGGCGCGCCGCGCAGGGCCTCCGACCAGTGGCGGGCGTCGTCGGCGAACGCGCCCGCCTCGACCTGCTCCTGTTGCCACAGCGCGTAGTCCGGGTACTGGACGGGCAGCTCGGGCAGGTCGGCGTCCCCGGCGTAGCACCGGGCCAGCTCGTCGAACAGCACCGCGCACGACCAGCCGTCGGCGATGCTGTGGTGCAGCACCAGGACCAGCACGTCGGCGTTCACCAGGGTGGCGCGCAGCAGCGGTCCGGTGTGCAGGTCGAACGGTTCGCGCACCAGGGCCTTGACCGCGGCGTCCACGTCGTCGGCGGCCACGGTCGGCAGCGGCACGTGCTGCGCCTCCGCCACGACCTGCACCGGGACGCCGTCCTCGTCGGCGAACCGGGTCCGCAGCGCCTCGTGCCGGGCGACGACCGCGTTCAACGCGCGGTGCAGCGCCTCGACGTCCAGCGGGCCGTCCAGCGCCACCCGCCAGCCGATGTTGTAGACCGGGCTGGCCGGCATGAGCTGGTCCAGCAGCCACAGCCGGCGCTGCCCCGACGAAGCGGGGAACCGGAACAGTTCGGGGGTCACCGTGCTCACCGCGTTCCTCCCTGGTGCCAACCCCGGCGGTCGACGGCGACCAGCCGGAACTCCGCGGTGTGCCGGTTGCCCTGGGCGTCGGTCAACCACAAGGCGTCCGGGCCCGGCAGCATCTCGCCGACCGCCAGGGGCGCGTCCGGCTCTTCCCGCTCCAACGCGCGCACCGCGTGCGCGAACAACTCCACCGACGGACCGCTTTCGAGGTCCGCGTAGAACGGCTTGTGCTCGATCGGGCTCTTGACGAACACGAACCGGGGGACGCCGTGCTCCCGCCGCCACGCCTGCGCGCCCAGGAACCGGCTCGGCTCGTCCGGGGCGAAGGCGAACCCGCAGGAGGCCGGGGGCAACCGCCAGCTCTCCCGCGCCACCACGAGCCGGTCCAGCGTCACCCGGGGCGTGTGCGCGCCGGCGGGCAGCAGCCGGAACTTCTGGACCAGCTGGGCCATGATCTGCTCGTTGAGCAGTTCCACCAGCTCCAGGTCCACCCGGCCGTCGCGGCTGCGGGCGCGCAGCCGGCCGTCGACCTCGACCACCGAGCACGCGCCGACGGGCACCGCGCCGTCCAGGTCCGGGCCGCACGAGTCGTGCCCGAACACGATCCGCAGGTCGTGCGGCAGCACCAGGGCGTCGGCGAGGCGCTGCGGCGTGCCGCCCTGCTCGCGGGTGGTCGTGAGGACCACGCGCGGGCCGGCCATGTCCCGGCGCATCGCCTCCCGCAGTTGCGCGGGGTCGGGGTGCTGGGACACGAACAGCGCGGACCGCATCGTGTTGACACCGGGGTGCACCTCGCCGAGCACCCAGTGGAAGTCGCCCGCGCGCACGGCGTCGGCGTCCTTGGCGGCGAGCAGCACGTCCGGGCTGTGCTGGACCGCGCCGCGCCACCCCGGCCGGGGCGCGGCGAACGCCTCCAGCACGGCGTCCCGGACCTCGTCGGTGTCGTAGTGGGCCTTGGGACCGCCCAGGGCGGTGGCCCAGCGGGATTGGAGGGCGGCGACGAGCCGGTCCAGCAGCCGGTCGTCCAGGCGGAAGATGGTGTCGTTGGCCCACAGCCAGAAGTCGGCGAGGCGCACCTCGGTCCGCCCGGCGGCGTTCTGCCGGAACACCTCGTGCAGGGCCCGCGTGTAGAGGGCCGCGCCCGCGCGGGTGAACCAGCGGGCGGCTTCGAGGACCAGTTCCAGCGCGGGCCACAGGGTGTCCAGCAGCGCGGGGGAGAGGGTGACCTCCAGGTCGCGCCGGCACTCCTCGTGGACCAGCGTGCGGCCCGCGTAGAACAGGCCCGGCCGGCGGACGGCCGCCGCGCCGGTGATGGCGGTGAACTGCTCCTGCAGGTCGCCGATCGCCGCGACCAGCCGGTCCGGGTCGCCGACGGCCTGCGTGATCGCGTCCCGCGCCCGCTCGACGGTGGTCAGCTTCGCGCCGACCCCGTCCCGCAGGTCCGGGTCGCCGATGCGGTCGATCTGCTCGCGCAGGGCCAGTTCCGGGCGCAGCGCCGAGGGCGGCACCTCCATCGTCCACGCGATCCGCTTGGCCTGCCGGAGGCGGTCGAGGGTCTCCAGGACGGTTTCCCGGTCGAAGCCGAGGTGGTCGGCGATGTCCACGGCCCGGCGGCGGCCGTCGCACGCCCCGAGCACGGCGGCGTCCAGCGGCGGCAGCGTGATCGGGTCGGCCAGCGGCACGTGGAGGGTGTCGTGGTCGACGTCGAGGAACGGCATCCGGCGCGGGACGGCCCACGGGCGGACGGCGTCGGTGGTCAGGGCCTCGGCGAGTTCGTGGACGGCCCAGTTCTCCAGGTAGACCGTGCGGCGGTCGACCAGGTTCGGACCGGGCCGCACGGACAGCGCCCGCACCGCGTCGTCCTCGACCCGCGCCCAGCCGACCGGGCCGAAGAAGCCGATCGTGTCGTTCTTCGCGCAGTAGCGCTGGAGGTAGCTGACGACGGTGTGCTCCCAGCGGCGGTAGTCGACGTTGCGCGTCCGGCTGCGCGTCTTGTGCAGGGCGTCCACGGCGGTCTGGAGGGCGCGCGGGTTCTGCCAGGCGACGGCCTCGCGGAACTTCGGGTCGCCGCTGATCTCGCGCAGCACCTCGGCGGTCTTCGCGCGGCCGGCCTCGAACCGCTCGCTGAAATGGGCCAGCGCGGCTTCGTGCCGGGCGGCGGCGAGGGCGGCTTCGGCCAGCGCGGCGTCCACCTCGGCCGGCCCGTCCAGCGCGGCCCGTGCCTCGGCGAAGCGCCCCTTGCGCACCAGCCTGCCGACGCGCCGGAGCTTGGCGCGCTCCTCGCCCTCGGCCGCGTCCTCGACCCGGCGGAGCACCTTGAACGCGGCCCACCGGGCTTCGCCCACCACGTCGTCGGCGGCGATCACCGCTTCGGCGGCGCGGGCGGCCTGCGGGGAGGCGACGGCGAGCAGTTGCTCGATGCCGAACCCCGTGCCACGCAACTCGACCCAGCGCCAGACCGCCCACCGCCCGGTGCCGCGCGGGACGACCAGGTGATCGGCCGGCGCGACGGCCGTGGCGGCTTCGGCGTGCGTGGCGGCTTGGGCGGGTGCGGTGGCTTGGGCGGGTGTGGCGGCTTGGGCGGGTGCGGTGGCTTGGGCGGGTGCGGTTGCTTCGGCGGGTCCAGGGGCCTCGGTGGCCTCGGCGGGCTTGCGGGGCGCGGGGACGCGGTAGGCCGTGCGGTCGCGGCGGGTGATGGTGGCCAGGGTCCGGGCGTTGCGGGTGCCGTCCACGACCGCCGCGCAGGCCGCCAGGGTCCGCGCGCGGTGCAGCTCGGCGACCGGCACGTCCACGCCGAACTCGTCGCGGACGCGGAACGCCAGGCGCACCGCCAGCAACGAGTTGCCGCCCACGGCGAAGAAGTCGTCCTCGGCGCAGACGTCCTCGACCCCGAGCAGCGCCCGCCACAGACCGGCCAAGCGCCGCTGGGTCCCCTCGGCGGGCGGGGTGCCGGCACGCCGGCCCGTGGACCGCAACGCGCGCAACGCGGCGCGATCGACCTTCCCGCTGCGGTTCAACGGCAGTTCCGGCAGCACCACGTACTGCGCCGGGCACAGGTAGGCGGGCAGTCGGTCGGCGGTGTGGCGGCGGAGCGCGGGGACGTCCACCTCACCGGTCACGTACGCCACCAGGTGCCGGGCCTCGCCCTCGCCGGACGGCAGCACCAGGGCCTCGACGACCCCGTCGCACTCGCGGAGAACGCTTTCCACCTCGGCCGGCTCGACCAGGAACCCGCGCACCTTCACCTGCTGGTCCGCGCGTCCCAGGAACTCCAGCACGCCGTCCGGCCGCCACCGCGCCAGGTCACCGGTCCGGTACAGGCGTCCGCCCGGCGCGCCGAACGGGTCGGGCACGAACTTGTCCGCCGTCAACGCCGGGTTGGCCCAGTACCCGCGCGCCAGCCCCGCGCCGCCGGTGTAGAGCTCGCCGGGCACGCCGACCGGCACCGGCCGCATCCGCTCGTCCAGCACGTACACCGTGCTGCGCTGGATCGGCGTCCCGATCGGCACCGACGCCCCGACCTGCCGCGGGTCGGTGACCACGCAGCACGACGTGAAGGTCGTGTTCTCCGTCGGCCCGTACCCGTTGACCACCGGCTTGCCGCCGCGCGCGACCAGCGCCGCCCGCACGGCGTCCGGAGCGAGCACGTCACCGCCGGCCAGCAGTTGCGCCACCGGCTCCAGCACCTCGGGCGCGTGCGCCACGAGCTGGTGGAACAGCCCGGCGGTCAGCCACAGCACGCTCACCCCGTGCTCGCGCACCAGCGCGCCCAGCACCGCCGGGTCGGGCGGACCCTCGGGCGCGGCGACCACCCGGCCACCGGTCAGCAGCGCGCCCCACACCTCCAGCGTGGTCAGGTCGAACGCCGTCGCCGACAGGTGCAGGAACGTCTGCCCCGGGCCGAACTCCGCGAACGTCGGCCGCGTCACCAGCCGCACGACACCCCGGTGCGGCACCGCCACGCCCTTGGGCCGCCCGGTCGAACCGGACGTGTAGTTCACGTACGCCACGCTCAACGGGTGCGCCCGCGCCGGCACCGGCTCGTCGGAATCGTCCACATCGGACACCAGGACCGCCGAAACGCCTTCGGGCAACGGACGTTCCCGGTCGGTCACCACCAGCCGCGTGCCGGACTCGTGCAACGCCACCGCGTCCCGCGCCGCCGGGTTGGCCGGGTCCAGCGGCAGGTAGGCCGCGCCCGTCTTCACCACGGCGAGCATCGCGGTCACCAGGTCCGCGCCGCGCGGCAGCGCCAGGCCCACCGGCTCGTCCGGGCGCGCGCCCCGCGCCAGCAGCGTGTGCGCCAGCCGGTTCGAGCGGCGGTCCAGCTCGGCGTAGGACAGCCAGCCGGCGGGGGAGTGCACGGCGTCGGCGTCCGGCCGCAGCCGCACCTGCTCGGCGAACAACGCCGGCACGGTCGCGTCCGCGGGGTACTCGACGGCCGTGTCGTTCCACTTCTCCAGCAGCCGCACCAGCTCCGCGCCGCGCGGCTCGGTCAGCTCCCGCACCGGCCGCTCCGGCGCCTCGGCCATGCCCGCGAGCAGCTCGCGGAACTGCGCGAGCAGCGCGTCCGGGGCCCAGTCGGGGAAGCGGGTGACGTCGTGGATGAGCTGCACGCTCAGGTGCGGCTCGGCGAACGCGTAGAGCGTCATCGCGTAGCCGGGGCTGCGCAGGATGCGGACCGTCCGGCCGGCGGGCGCGGTCGGTCGCGCGGACAGCACGGTGTTGATCTCCCGGTGCTCGAACAGCACCAGGCTGCGCATGAGCTGGTCGTGCCCGGCGGCGCGCTGGATGTCGGGCAACGGCGTGAGCTGGTGGTCCCGAGCGCCGACCGACCGCTCCCGCACCGTCCGCAGCCACTCCGCGACCGGCGCGTCGAGGGTGACGGGCAGGCGCAGCGGCACGGTGGCCAGCAGCAGCCCGACCATGTCCTCCGCACCCGGCACAGACCCGTGCCGTGCCGCGCGGGTGACGCCGAAGACGGCTTCGTCGCCGCGGGCGTGCGTGGCGAGCACCAGGCCCCACGCGGCGAGGACGACCGTGTTGACCGTGACGCCGGCGGCGGCGGCCAGCGTGCGCACGGCGGCGGTCTCGGCGTCGGAGAGGTCGGCGGCGGCCACACCCATGACCGGCGTCGCGGAACCGTTGTGCTCCAACGGCAGCAGCCCCGGTTCGGGCAGGTCGGCCAGCTCGCGGGCCCAGAACTCGCGGTCGGCGACGGCCAGGGGGTGGTCGGGCGCGGTGCGCTCGGCGTACCAGCGGGCGTAGTCGGCGAACTCGGGCCGGTCGGGGAAGACGGCCGTGCCGCCGGAGGCGTAGTCGTCGTCGATCTCGGAGAGCAGGATCGCGAGCGACCGGCCGTCGAGGATGGCGTGGTGGAACGTGGCGACCACGACCCCACCCGGCAACGCCCGCACCCGCAACGGCGGCCCGGAGACGGGATCGACGCCCGCCCGCCGGTCGGCGGCCAGGAAAGCGGCGAGATCGCTGCCCGCGGAGCCACCGGCGGCGGACGCGGTGCCGGCGGGCGCGGCGGAATCGGTGGCATGGCCGGCGAGGTCCGCGACCACGGGCACGTCGGAGGCCGGGCCGGCCCACTGCTCGGCCTCCCCGTCGGCGCGCCAGCGGAACCGCGTGCGCAGGATCGGGTGCCGTTCGACCGCCCTGCGCCACGCGGCGAGGTAGGCCTCCGCGTCGAACGGCGCGGCGAACCGCTGCACGCACTGGATGACGTCCGTGCCCGCGGCCGGGTCGCGCAGACCGGCGGCGATCATTCCCCGCTGCAACGGCAGCGCGGGCGTGGTCCGGACAGCCGGATCCGGGTACACCAAAGCCTCCCCCAATAATGGCGCATTCGGGCGTGCCGATTCATCGGCCACAATTGCGGGCAGCCCTCGACAGCCCGCAAAAAAGGTGTGGAACCAACCGGTTGGACGGGTGCGACCGGGCCCCTCAGCCGTTCGCGGCGAGGTGCTCCCGCACACTGCGGGGTCGCATGTCGGTCCACACCGCGGCGATGTGGTCGAGGCACTCTTGCCTGGTACCGGTCTTGCCCTCGGCGCGCCAGCCGAGCGGGAGGTCGCGGTCGGCGAACCAGACCGAGTACTGCTCCTCGTTGTTCACCACGACCAGGAATTCGCGGCCATCCGCGTTCTCGATGCCCATGACGGTGTTCTCCTGCCCCTTCGCCGGCGGGCGGTCGCCGGTCAGGCAACGCTACGTGGAGGGCAGACTCCGGTGAAATCCACTGAACGGTCGAACCGTTCATTCAGAAATCGGTCGTCCCGTTATTTGAATCGGCTATCGATCGTCGCGGTTCGTGGTCGGGCGGTCACGGAAACCGGCGTTGTTGCGACGTTCGAACAATTACCGCTCGCTCACCCGGGGGAGGAGGGCGTGCCGAACGGTCCCGTCCTCAGCGCGAGCGCAACGTCAGCAGCGAGATCTCCGAGGGCGCGAACACGCGGAAGGGTGGTCCCCAGAACCCCGCGCCCCGGCTGGTGTAGAGGCGCGTGCGGTCGCCGTGGTCGGACAGGCCCCGCACGACCGGCTGTTGCAACCGCACGAGCAGGTGGAACGGCCAGATCTGCCCGCCGTGGGTGTGCCCGGACAGTTGCAGGTCCACGCCCGCCGCGACGGCCTTGCCGATCTCGCTGGGCTGGTGCGCCAACAACACCACGGGGTCGGTCGGCTCGACGCCCGCCAGCGCCGCCGCGAGGTCGGCCCCGTGGCCTTGCTCGCCGGAGTGCGCGGCGGTGATGTCGTCGATGCCGGCGAACACCAGGCGCGCGCCGCCGCGTTCCAGGACGCGGTGCTGGTTGTGCAGGGACGTCCAGCCCAGCTCGGCCATGTGCTCCATCCACGCCTGCGCGTTGCTCAGGTACTCGTGGTTGCCGGAGACGTAGAACCGTTGCGGCGCTTGCACTTCGGCCAGCGGGGTGGACTGGTCGCGGCGCTGCTCGACGGTGCCGTCCGCGATGTCGCCGACGTGGACCACGACGTCCGCGCCCACCTCGTTGACGCGCTGGACGGTCCGCCGCGACCACTCGGCGCGGTCGATCGGGCCGTAGTGGGTGTCGGCGAGCACCGCGATGGTCAGCCCGTCGAACGCCGGGTCCAGGCGCGGCAGCACGACGTCCGTCCGCCGCACGGGCGGCACGCGCATCGCCTGCCGGTACCCGTACAGGCCCAGCCCGACGATGAGCACCAGCAGCAGCACGGCGACGAACCGCGCGCGGAACGGGTTCTCCACGCCCGCGACCGCCAGCGCGAGCCGCAGCACGTGCGTGACCAACGTCCACGCGAACGCGATCCACGCGATGCCCAGCAACGGCATGGCGATCCGCGCGACCCGGTCCGAGTGGCGGGTGAAGGCGCGCACGAGCAGCAACGGGAACGCCACCCACGCCACCGCGATCACCGCCGTGCCGACGACGACCACCGGCGCCGGCCACTGCGCGCCCGGCGCGAGCAGACCCGTCCACGGCACCCAGAACAGCAGCGTGCTGATGACGGCCAGCACCGCGCTGAACACGAGCCGGCGGCGGGTGGACGGCCGGGGCGGGGCGTCGGTGCGGGCCATGGGCGCTCTCCGTCTTCTCGCGGACCGGCTTAACGAACCAGTGGTCTCTTCCGAGGGTACGCGGTCAGCTCGACCGGACGACCAGGCCGATGAGCTGGTCCACCAGGGTCTCCCGCAGGTCGGTGGCGAACACCTCGGCGGCCGGCGGCAGGCCCAGTTCGGCGGCGGCGCGGGCGACGTCCTCGGTCGGGTGGGCGTGCGGCCACAGCCCGGCGGTGACGACCGCGACCGACCGGGCGAACCGGGTCGCGGCGCGGTCGTCGAGCTGGGGGAGCCCGGTCCGGACCAGGTCGGCCAGGCGGGCGGTGTGGTCGGTGGCCCGCGCCTTGACCTCGCGGGCGGTGTCCAGGCCGATGTTGCGCTCCAGCACGCCCGCCATCGAGGCCAGCAGCTCGCACAGCAGCGGGTGCCGGCGCAGCGAGTCGGCCAGCGCGGTGCCGATCGCGATGGCGCGCCCGTAGGGGACCGGCTCGGCCTCGACGGCCCGGACGGCGGCCTCGGCGTCGTCCAGCCACGCGGCCCACCGCCGGTCGAGGACGCCCAGGAAGACGGCCTCGCGGCTGTCGAAGTAGCGCAGCACGTTGGACTTGGCCAGGCCCACGCGGCAGCTCAGCTCGCGCAGGCTGATCCCGGTGAGGGCGGTGTCGGCCAGCATCGCCTCGGCGGTGTCCAGGATCGCCGCGCGCCGCGCCGCGACCTGCTCGGGCCGCCGTGCCCGCCGGAACTCCACCCGGCCAGGTTACCGGACCACCGGTCTGTTCCGGGCCGGGCGGGGACGCCGGGCGGTGGCCGGCGTGCGACTTGCCGGCCGCGGGTCTTCCGGGCCGCGCGGCGGTCGGCCCGCGGCCACCGGCGTGATCCGGGTCGGCCTGCGGGGCGGCGGTCGGCCCGCGGCCACTGGCGGGCTGATCGGGTCGGCGTGCGCGCCGGCCGGCCGGGCTGATCGCAG
>NZ_JBEZBW010000118.1:0-23370 GCF_040647305.1 Saccharothrix sp. NPDC042600
CCGGCAGCCCCCGCCACCCGCCGCCCTTCGCCCGCCGCGCGAAATCCAGCCGCCGCGACCCGCGCAATCCCATCCGCCGCCACGCGCCGCCCGCCGGTCAAGCCCGCGCGAGCCCCGCCCCGGCGGGACCCGCGCGAGCCCGTCACCGGCCCAACCCCCTCACCACCCGCTCAACCCGGCCCCGTACGGGTACAACGGACTCCCGTACCCCGTGGGCACCGACCGCCCGGCATCGATGTGCCCCCGGATCTCCGCCCGCTGCCCCGCCGTGGCCCCCAGGTCGTACGGCAGGTCCCAGTGCTCGACCGTGTCCGCCGGAACATCCGTCCCGCCCGGCCGCAACACGTCCGACAACGCCCGCGGCAACTGCCAAGGCAGCTTCCCGCTCGGCGCGTAGTCGCCGAACAACAGCGAAGCGGTCGCCGGCCCCATCTCCTCACCACCCCGGTACGGCACCACGATCGCACTCGCCAACTCGTGCCACTCGGTGATCACATAAGGCCGCGGCATCACCAGCACGACGACCACCGGCACCCCCTGCGCCCGGAACCCCCGGATCAGCGCCAACTGGTCCGCCGGCAGGTAAGGCTGCTCCTTCGCCCACGCGGTGGCGTGCGTGTACGACGCCTCCCCGACCGCCACCACCGCCAGCTTCGGCGAAGGCCCGCTGTCCTGGTGCACGTTCACCCCGACCCGGGCCGCCCGCGACCGCACCGCGTCCAGGATCGTCTGCGACCCGTACTCCTGGTGGAAGTAGCTGGTCCAGATGCAGCACCCGGCGGTGTCCGCCGCCCGCGGCCCGGCGACCACGATGTTGTCCCCGGCGTTGAGCCGCACCGGCAGCACACCGTCGTTGCGCAGCACCGTCATCGCCTCCCGCGACGCCTGGTTCGCCAGCGCCGCGTACTCCGGCTTGTGGAACCGGTACGGCCCGTTCACCGGGTCCCCGTACGGGTTCTCGAAGATCCCCAGCTTGAACTTCAGCCGCAGCACCCGCCGCACGGCGTCGTCGATCCGCGCCGCCGGCACCCCGGCCGTGAACTGCGCCAACGAGAACCCGGCCGCGCCGGGGTCCGCCCCGCCCATCACGTCCGACCCGGCGTTGGCCGCGCCGATCCACGACCCCGACGGCAGCCAGTCGGTCGTGATCAGCCCGGTGTAGCCGAGGTTCTGCCGCAGGTAGGCCAGGATCTTCGCGCTGTCGCCCGCGCCCGGACCGCCCGGGTCCAGCAGCGAACTGCCCGCGTACCCCGGCATGATGTTCACCGCGCCGGCCTCCATCGCCGCCCGGAACGGCAGCAGGTGGTACTTGATCGTCACCTCGTCGAACACGATCAGCGCCTCGCCGCCCGCGCCCTCGCCGGGCCAGTGCTTCACCGTCGCCAGCACCGACGCCGGGTTCAGCTCCGGACCGCCCTGCAACCCGGCGACCAGCGCCCGCACCTGCGCCGCCGCCACGTCGGCGTTCTCGCCGTTGCCCTCCTGGATGCGCGGGTAGATCACCTTCGTGCCGACCTCGGCCAACGGCCCGAGCACGCCGCGCGTCCCGACCTCCAGCTGCTCGCGGCGCTGCATGTCGCCCAACCGGTAGTCCAGCGGGTAGTTCTTGGCCGCCGCCAGCGCGCTCTGCAACGGGTAGGTGGTCTTGTACCCGGCGATGGTGTCGCCCGCCGACACGAACGGGATGCCCAGCCTGGTCCCCGACGACGCCAGCAACGCGTTGTGCAGGTCCTGCGCCTCGGCGGGCCCGAAGTGCCACCCCGCCCTGGGGAACGCCTGGGCGTTGTAGAACATCTGGAAGGCCTTCTCCTCGGCCGTCATGCGCCCGAGCAGGTCCTCCACCCGCGCCTCGACCGGCCGCCGCCAGTCCTCGTACGGCTCGATCGCGCCGTTCTTGTTCAGGTCACGGCTGCCGTTGACGATCCTGGTGCCGTCCTCAACCGTGGACAACTGCGGCAGGTACAGGCTGAACGTGCGGATCACGGACGCCTGCGTGCCGCCAGACCCGTCCACGGCCACGACGAACCACTTGTAGGTCCACCGGTCGGCGATGTCCCATGTCGGGGTATAAGTGGTGCCAGTGGGTTCCGCGACCTTCGTGTAGAGGTCGATCAGGTTGCCCGACGCGGTGAAGTCGTAGTCGGTGCGGCTGAGGTTGAGCCACACCTGGTAGCGCGTCGCGCCCGGCACCGCGGCCCACGAGAACGCCGGGCGACGCGTCGAGGTGACCATGGCGTTGTCGGCCGGGGCGGTCAGCGCGAACCGGCCCGTGTTGGCGGGCGCCTTGGTCGGCGGCGACAGCAGCGGGGGAGTGGTGGCAGAGGTGTCCACCGTGCCGAAGACCTGCAACTCCCACAGGGAGATCCCGTACCCCGTCGCGCGCGTGACGCCGAACAACCTGAGGTAACGACCCGTGCCCTGGACGGTGAGCCGTTCGGTGCCGCCCCTCGCGGTGGTCGTGCTGTAGGCGGTGGTCCAGGTGGTGCCGTCGCCGCTCAGCTCGATCCGGTAGGCCGACGCGTACGCGCCCTCCCACACCAGCAACACCTCGCGGACCGTCGCGACGCCGCCGAAGTCCACGCGCAGCCACTGGTTGTCGGCGAACTGGCTGGACCAGCGGGTCGTGGTGCGGCCGTCCAGCGCGGCGGCGGGGGCGTTGCCGCCCTCCCACGTCGACGCGGTGACCTGCTTGTACTGCGAGATCGGGGTGCCTGTGTCCGGCGCGGAGGTCCCGTAGACGCGGAACTCCCACAGTGAATAGCCCCAGCCGGTCGCCCGCGTGGTGCCGACCAGGCGGACGTACCGGCCGGTGCCCGACACGGCGAGGTCCTGGCTGCCGCCCGTGCCACCGGTCGTCGTGTGCACGGTGGTCCACGTGGCCGCGTCCGGCGAGGTCTCGATGCGGAACGCGCTGGCGTAAGCGCTTTCCCACTGCAACGCCACGCGGCTGAGCACGGCCGGCGCGCCGAGGTCCACCTGGAGCCACTGGGGGTCGCTGAACGCGCTGGACCACCGCGTCCCGGTGTTGCCGTCGGTGGCCGCGGACGCGGGCGTGCCGGCGTTCTCCACGGATGACGCCGTGGTCGGTTTCCCTTGCGAGAGCAGCGCTTCCGCCTGCGCCCGAGCGCCGGTGGCGGTGCACAGCGTGGTGAGCAGGAGTGCGGCGAGGAGAGCGGTCAGGAGTGATCTCGGGCGCGCGGCCATGGCGACTCCAGGCGGGACGGGCGAGTGGGAGAGCGCTCCCACTCAGCGAACCGCCGCCCACCCGGCCCCGTCAAGGTCGCGCGGAACCGGTTTCGGGCCGGGACGGGCGCCGTCCCGGCCCAGGTCGTCGGTTACCGCAATTCGGCGTTCCCCGCACTCCTCGGGGCGCGGGGCGCGGACCAGCGCGGATCCCGGTAAGCCCTCACCCGCACGGCGGCACGGCACGGCCGTACGGCCGACGCCGGGGTGGGACGTGCGGGCGCGGACGGATGGCGCAACGCCTTGTAGGGCAACGGTTTTCCGCCGGTAGGCCGGTAACGGGGGCCGGGCGGCGGCCGATGGGCGGCGTGGAACAGCCGGGGAGTCCCGGCGGGAAGGCGGGAAACCATGGCGCTGTCCGGTGCGGCCCGGCGCGGGACCACGTGGCTGCCGGTCCTGCTGCTGCTGACCGCCCTCCTCGTCGGGCACCCCGCGCCGGCCATGGCCGCGCCGGCGGTCGCGTTCACCGACGTCCCGGGCGGCGCGGTGGTCGGCACGAGCTACCAGTTCGGCGGCACGGCGGACGCGACCGCGGTCGAGGTCTCCACCGACGGCGGCGCGCGCTGGCACTCCGCGTCGCTGCACGCGGGGCAGTGGCGGCACGCGTTCACCCCGACCACGTCCGGCCCGGCCGAACTGCGCGTCCGCGCCTACGACGCCACCGGCGCCGTCTCCACCGCCTCGGCGACCGCCGCCGTCGCCCCGCGGGTCTGCCCGTGCGGCCTGTGGACCGACGCCGACCGACCGCGGGTACCGGACGTGTCCGACGGCGCGGCGGTGGAGCTGGGCGTGCGGTGGCGGGCCGCGTCGGACGGTTACGTGCGCGGCGTCCGCTTCTACAAGGGCCCGAACAACAGCGGCACCCACACCGGCAGCCTGTGGACGGCGTCCGGCGGCCTGCTCGCGACCGGCACGTTCCGCGACGAGACCGCCGAAGGCTGGCAGACGCTCGTGTTCGCGCGGCCGGTCGCCGTCCCGGCGGACACCACGCACGTCGTGTCGTACCTGTCGCCCACCGGCCACTTCTCCGCCGACACCGACTACTTCACCGACTCCGCGCGCCACCTCGAACCGCTGACCGGCCCGCGTGGCGGCGTGGAGGGCGCCAACGGCGTGTTCCGCACCGGTCCGGGCTTCCCGAGCAGGGGCTCGCGCAACACGAACTACTGGGTGGACGTGCTGTGGGCGCCCGAACCCGGCGCGGACACCCGCGCGCCCGAGCCGACCGCGACCGACCCGTCCGCCGGCGCGGGCAGCGTCCCGCTCGGCCAGGTCGTCAGCGCGACGTTCGACGAGGTCGTGGACCCGGCCACGGCGACGCTGACCGTGACCGGCCCGACCGGCCCGGTGCCCGGCACCACCTCCGTGACCGGCACGATCGTGCGCTTCGTCCCCGCGACCGGCCTGGCCCCGGGCACCGCCTACACCGCCACGGCCCGCGCCGACGACGCCTCCGGCAACCAGGCCCCGCCGCACAACTGGGTGTTCACCACGGGCCGCCCGCGCGCGGCGACGTGCCCGTGCACCGTGTGGGACGACTTCACCCGCCCCGCCGAACCCGCCACCGCCGACACCGCTCCGGTCGAGCTGGGCGCCAAGGTCCGGTTCGCCGGGCGGGGCGAGGTGCTGGGCGTGCGGTTCTACAAGGGACCGGGCAACACCGGCACGCACACCGGCTCGTTCTGGTCGGCCACGGGCCTGCTGCTGGCGACCGGCACCTTCACCGACGAGACGACGACCGGGTGGCAGACGCTGACGTTCCTGAACCCGGTGAGCGTGCAGGCGAACACCACTTACGTCGTGTCGTACTTCGCGCCGAACGGCCGCTACGCCGTCACACCCGACTTCTTCGCCCGGGAAGCCGGTTACGGCCCCATCCGCGCCCTGGCGTACGGGACGGACGGCCCCAACGGCGTGTACCGGTACGGCGGCGGCTTCCCGTCGGACACCTACCACCGCTCGAACTACTGGGTGGACGTGGTCTACCGCAACGGCCTCAACGGCGACACCACCGCGCCCGTCCTGGAGTCCCGCGCGCCCGAGTCCGAGACCGTCCCGCAGTCCGGCGTGGTTTCCCTGACCTACAACGAACCCATGGACCCGGCGTCCCCACGGGTGTGGCTGACCGACCCGGCCGGCGCGGCCCTGCACGGCACGACGACCCTGTCGGACGACCAGAGGACCATCACGTGGCGTCCGACGGCACCCCTGGCCCCGGGCACCCGCTACACCGTCACCGCCATCGCCGCCGACGTGAACGGCAACGCCTCGCCCACGACGACGTGGCCCATCACCACCGACTCGACGCCGGTGTGCCCGTGTTCCCTCTTCAGTGCGGCCACGGTTCCCACGGTCACTTCGGCCGCTGACAACGGTTCTTATGAGCTGGGTATCCGTCTCAAGGTCGCGTACAACGGTCACATCACCGGCGTGAAGTTCTACAAGGGTGCCGGGAACACTGGCACGCACACCGGTTCGCTGTGGTCGTCGTCCGGCACCCTCCTGGCCACCGGCACGTTCGCCGACGAGACGGCGACGGGTTGGCAGACGCTGTCCTTCACCACCCCGGTCCCGGTCCGAGCCGGCACCACCTACGTCGCCTCGTACACCGCGCCGCACGGCCACTACTCGGTGGACCACGAGTATTTCCAGTCCCAGGCCGTGACGTCGCCGCCGCTGACCGCGCCGCGCAACGCGTGGGACACGCCGAACGGCGTCTACGCGGTGGGCGGCGGCTTCCCGGCCACGGTGCACCAGGGCAACAACTACTGGGTGGACGTGACCTACATGTTCAGCGGCGACCGGACCGCGCCGAGCGTCCAGGGCCACACCCCGCTGTCGGAAGCCCAGGAGGTGGACCCGTCGGCCCCGCTGACCGCCACCTACGACGAGCCGATGGACACGAGCGCGACCACCTTCACCGTGCTGAACGCCGCCGGAACGCCCGTCCCCGGCACCCTGACCCGCACGCCGGACGGTCACACGGTGATCTGGACCCCCACGGCTCCTCTCGCCGGGAATTCGCGACACACCGCCACCGCCGCCGCCTCGGACGAGACCGGCAACCCGGCGCCGACCCTGACCTGGACCTTCACCACCGCGTCGAGCTAGGCCCTGCCTGGCCGGGTCCTGGTCGGCCCGGTGTTGGTCGGCACCAGTGTTGCGAGGGCCGCCACCCCGAGTCCGGCCAGGCTCAACGCCACCCCGACCCACGCCGTGGCCGTGTACCCCCACCCCCACGCGATCGCCAGGCCGCCCAGCCACGCCCCGGCCCCGTTCGCGATGTTCAGCGCCGAGTGGTTGGAGGAGGACGCCAGCGAGGGCGCGTCGGGCGACGCGTCCATCAGCCGCACCTGCAACGCCGACGCGAGCACCTGCGTCACGAACCCGAGGAGCAGCACCGTCCCGAACGCCGCCACGGGCACGTGCGCGGTCAGCCCGAACAGCGCCAGCACCGCCGTCACCGCGATCAACGACCCGAACACCGACCCGGACACCGAGCGGTCCACGAACCGGCCGCCCAGCGTCGCGCCGAGCGTCATGCCCAGGCCGAACGCGGCGAGCACCCACGGCACCGCCGCGTCCGGCAACCCGGTGACCTCGGTGGTGACGGGGGAGATGTAGGAGTAGACGGCGAACATGCCGCCGAACCCGATCATGCCCGTGACCAGCGCGAACCACACCTGTGGACGCCGGAACGCCCGCAGCTCCGCTCGGATGGTCGCATCATGTGGCGCAGGCATGTGCGGCAACCATCTGGCGAGGGCGAGGGCTGTGACGGTCGCGATCACCGCGACCGCCAGGTACGCCGTGCGCCACCCGATCTGTTGCCCGGCGGCGGTGGCCAGCGGCACGCCGACCAGGTTGGCCAGCGTCAGACCGACCATCACGCGGGCGACGGCGGTGCCCCGCCGCTCCGGCGGCACGAGCGCCGCGGCCACCACGGCGGCGATGCCGAAGTACGCGCCGTGCGGCAGTCCGGCGACGAACCGGGCGATCAGCAGGGCCGCCGTCGAGGGCGCGAGCGCCGACAGGGCGTTGCCGACCGCCAGGGCGATGGTGAGCCCGATGAGCAGGCCCTTGCGGGGCAGGCGGGCGGCCAGGCCGGCGATCAGCGGCGCGCCGACGACGACGCCCAGCGCGTACAGGCTGATGGCGTGGCCGGCGGTGGGGATGGAGATGTCGAAGGTGTCCGCCACCTGCGGCAGCAGGCCCATGGTGGCGAACTCGGTGGTGCCGATGCCGAAGCCGCCGAGCGCCAACGCGCCCATCGCGGCGGTGGTGCCCCTCGTGCGGGCGGGCGGCGTCGCCGTGACCGTCATTGCGGTTGCGCTCCTCGTCAGGTGTCCCGCGTCCACGCTGACCGCGACCGATGGTTAGCTACTGAAACGATTCTATCGGCCGTTCGGGTGCGTCCCGACGTGCAGTCACTCACAGCGGCGTGCCCGTTAATCCACGCTTGGAGCGGGGATGGGCAATAGGGTTTGCGCCGTGCCCATCGCATTCGACACGACCGGCTTCCGGCAGCACGACCAGAGCACGTGGTTCCACCCGGCGACGGGGGACCAGGTGAGCCTGACGTACTTCGACCTGGTGCCGGACCTGCCCGCGCCGTTGGAGGACCCGGCGAGGTTGCGGCACGACCTGGCCGTGACCACCGGTGAGGTGGGGTGCCTGATCGAGGCGCACGTCGTGCCGTTGGGCGGGGTGCCGGCGTTGTTCCAGGTGGTGAAGGTGCCGCTGCCGAACCAGCCGACCGGTCAGGTGTTCATCGCCTCCCTGACGGTGCCGCGGGCGACGTGCAGTGCCGTGTTGAAGCTGCAGGCGGCCGAGCGGGGCATGACCGGGGCCCGCGAGGCCGTTCTGATGGCCCGCCTGGGCTTCGACCGCTGGGTGCAACCCCATCCCTACGCGCCGCAGTCGCAGGGCCGCCTCCCGTACCACGCCGGCGACGACCCGAGGTGGGACACGGAATTCCCGGACCACCCGCTGACCCGCGTCAGGGCATGGGCCCACCACATCATCCGCACCGCCCAGGTGGACCCCCGCTTCGCCGCCCTACCCCCCTTCCACCCCACTCCGGCCGCCACTCCCACCCCGCCGGCCGCCACCCCCACTCCGGCGGCCGCCACCCCCACTCCGCCAGCCGCCACCCCCACCCCTCTCGAATCTCCCACGATGGTCATGCCTTCGTCCCCCTCGCCGTCGTCGGAAGCCCCCACGGCCCGAGCCTCGGAAGGCCCGACGAGGGTGATCACAACCCGCCCGGCCGAGTCCCCGACCGTCCACCTCAAGGACGCCCCGGCCGGCTTCGCGCCCTCCGGTCCCGACGCGCGCCCGGCGACGCCGGTGCCCACCGCGGAGCAGTCCGTCACGACGGTGCTCGCCAAGCCGGTCCCGGCCGTGGGGTCCACCATCACCACCGTCGTGCCCGGCATCCCGATGGCGGGCTACCTGCCGCTGTGGATCGACGGCGAGTGCACGTTCTGGCGGATGCCCGACCCGAACGCGGTGCTGGGCAGGCTGGGGCACGGCGTCCTCGCCCGGACGCCGTTGGCGGAGAACAGGTTCCGCGACATCGTGGGCTTGGAGCGCGAGTCCGGGACGTTGACCCTGTTCTCGCGGTTCCGCGGTGACGACGGCGGCGTTCCGGCGGAGATCGTCAGGCTGGAGCCCGTCGGCGGGCAGGAGGCGCACGAGGCGTTGACGGCGGAGACGTTGGCCGAGGCGTTCAGGTGGGTCGGCAGGGTGAACGCGGCGGCGGCGGAGCGCGGCGAGTACGTGGCTGTCGAGCGGGCGGCGAACACGGACATCCTCAGCGAGCCGTACGTCCTCATGGTGGTCCAGGAGTTCGACGGCCAGCGGATCTCGGTGGTGCAGACCGCACCCGTGCCGGGCCCGGAAGTGCCGGTCTGGCAAGGGAACCCGTCGATGAACAGCCCGGCGTCCCCGGAGACCGTCGAGGCCGGCGGCCTGCTGGCGATGTACGCGATGGACCACTGGGGCGTGCACCCGCTGCACCTGTCCCTGACCTTTGGCCCAACGCCCAAGCTGGTCCGCGACTAGCCCTCCGCCTCGCCCGTCACAACCCCACAGCCCCGTCGATCCGCTCACGCAGCAAATCGGCATGCCCGTTGTGCCTCGCGTACTCCTCGATCATGTGCACCAACACCCACCGCAACGAGACCACGCCGCGCCACCCGTCGACCCCTTCGACGTCAAGATCAGGCGCGTCCCGCACGAACCCTTCGGCGAACGCGACTTCCTCCCGCCAGGCAGCCCAAGCCTCGTCCACCCCGTCCCCTCGCGCGCCATCGAAATCCCCGTCGGGCTCAGCCTCGGAGGAGAACCGCGGCAGCACATCCCACCCGGCAAGCACCCGCCGGAACCACCGCCGCTCCACATCGGCCAGGTGCCGCACCAGCCCCAACAACGACAAGCTGGACGGCTCGACCGAGCGCAACGCCAACGACGGACCCAGCCCGGCACACTTCATCTCAAGCGTGACCCGCTGATCGGCCAACATCCCCACCAACAGGGCCCGCTCATCCCCGGTAGTGGGCCCCGCCATCCGCGAGTCAGCCCCACCCACCTGGAAGACCTCAACCCGCCGCCGCACCCCACTCACCCCCCAATCATCACACGCAAGCGCTGAAACCCCCGTCACGTCAACACTTTCCACTCCCTGGACACCGTTGAACCGGACCCCACCCCCGCCCTACCGTCATCCTGACACCACGACACCGCCGTCGCGACAAGTCCCCCGGCAACCCGAGGTCGGCGACCCAGTGCGGAGAACAGGGTCTCCCGACACCTCCCGCCACCTCGGTCGCCGGGCAGCGGGGCACCAGGTCGACTCCCGGACGGCGACCACTTCCAGGCGCCGAACCAGACCACCCCGCACCGGTCGCGCGGACCCACGGCCCGCCACCCGGCCCACGGCTCCGCGCGACCCACAAACCCCCACCCGAGGCCACCCACCGAAGCCCTCCGGTTCGCGCGCACGCCGGCCACCCGCCTAGCCCGCGCTTCACGCGCCACCCGCCCAGCCCGCGGCCACGCCGGGCACCCTGCTCGCGTCGCGCGCCCAGTCCAACCCAGCCCGCAGGCCCAGCTCACGGGGCGCAGCGCACCGAACCTGTGGCCCGCCCCGCGACCTCCGACGGCCCGCCCGCCTCCCGACGGCCCGCCCGCACGCGCCCCGGCCGGCCGCTCGTGCCCGTCGGCCGCCCGCCCCGTTCCTCAATTACCGGGACGCGCGAGTCGGCGAAAAGGGGCTTGGAATGCGATCACACGAAAGGGTGATCTTCCGCCGCGCCCCGAGCAAGGCCGCTGACCAGGTGTTTTGTTGTCCGGAGACCTGTCTACCACGGCCGGCGGTTGGGTGCGGTCAGGAAGTGGACGGTTGGGGATGGGGGGTGAGGGCTCGTCGCCTGGATTGTCTGGCGCGTTGCTCCACCGGGTCGGCCACGGGAGCTGCCGCCAGCAGGCGTCTCGTGTACGGGTGGCTGGGCTGGGTCAGCACCGCACCAGTCGGACCCTGTTCCACCAGGCGGCCGTCCTTCAGGACCGCCACCCGGTCGGCCAAGCGCTGCACCACCGCCAAGTCGTGGCTGATGAACAGGCACGCGAAGTTCAGCTCAGCCTGCAGCGACACCAGCAGGTCCAGGATCCTCGCCTGCACCGACACGTCCAGCGCGCTCGTCGGCTCGTCCGCGATCAACAGCGCCGGGTCCAGCGCCAGCGCCCGCGCGATACCCACCCGCTGCCGCTGCCCACCCGACAACTCATGCGGGTACCGGTCCCGCGTGTCCGCCGGGAGGTGCACCAACTCCAGCAACTCCGCCACCCGCGACGGCACATCCACATCCCTGGGGTGCAGCAGGAAAGGCTCCGCCAGAGTACGGCCCACCGTCGCCCTCGGGTTCAGGGACGACGCCGGGTCCTGGAAGACCACCCCCACGCGGCCCCGCACCGCACGCCGCTCCCGCCTGCCCAGGCGGCTCAGGTCGCGACCGGCCAGCGTGACCCTGCCGGACGTCGGAGCGCGCAAGCCCGTGATCACCGAAGCGATCGTGCTCTTGCCCGACCCCGACTCGCCCACCAGGCCCAGCACCTCGCCGGGCGACACGTGCAGGCTCACGCCGTCCACCGCCCGCACCCCCGAGAGGCCGAAACGGCCGCCGTACACGACGGTCAAGTCCTCGACCACCAGCGCAGGAGGAGCGTCCACCACACGGGCCGGCTCAAGTGCCGGAGTCAGCGAGACGACCGCCGACAGGAGCGACCGCGTGTAAGGATGTTGTGGAGTGGCGAAGAGCGGCTCGACGGCGCCCTCCTCCACCACCTCCCCGTCCTTCATCACGGCCACCCGGTCAGCCAGCGACGCCACCACACCCATGTCGTGCGTGATCAGCAGGATGGCGACGTTCAACCGGTCCCGCAGGTCGCGCAGCAGTTCGATGATCTCGGCCTGCACGGTCACGTCGAGGGCGGTCGTGGGCTCGTCGGCGATCAGCAGCGCCGGCTCGCACGCCACGGCCATCGCGATCACGACCCGCTGCAACTGCCCGCCGGACAACTCGTGCGGATACGCCCGCAACCTCCGCTCGGGCAACCCGACCAACCGCAGCAACTCCACGGCCCGCGCCCGCGCTCGGGCACGGCCCCACGGCCGGTGGGCGCGCACCGCCTCCACCAACTGGTCCCCGATGGTGAACACCGGGTTCAGCGCGCTCATCGGCTCCTGGAAGACCACACCGACCCGCCCGCCCCGCACCGCCCGCAACTCCGCCGGGCCCATCCGGTACAGGTCCCGCCCGTCCAGCACCGCGCTGCCCGACACCACCGCGCCACCCGGCAGCAACCCCAGCAACGACAGCGCGGTCACGGTCTTGCCCGACCCGGACTCGCCCACCACCGCCAGGACCTCCCCGGCGGCCAGGGACAGCGTCACGTCCCTGACCACCGGGCGGCCGGCGAACGAGACCGTCACGTCGCGCAGCGCCAGCAACGGCTCGTTCACTTCGTCAGACCGACCTGGAGGTAGTTCGGGTAGGCCGGGAAGTCCGCGATGAACAGGTTCGCCACCTTCGACCCGCGCAGGAACGAGTTGCGCGTGTAGATCAGCGGCACGACGGGGGAGTCCTGCAGGATCTTCTTGTCCAGCGCGCCCCACTTGCGGCCCGCCTCGGCCGGGTCGATGGTGGCCTGCGCCTCGCCGATCAAGCGGTCCACGTCGGCGTTGCGGTAGCGGGACAGGTTGTAGCCGCCGCCACCGATCTCCGAGGACGCGAACAGCGGCTGGATGTTGGCGTTGGCGCTGGGGAAGTCCGGCTGCCACGACGCCAGCGTCAGGTCGAACTTCGCCGCCGCCGCGCCGCTGGTCTCCTCGGTGTAGGCGTCACCGTCCAGCGTCCGGATGGTCGTCTGGATGCCGGCCCGCGCCAGCCCCGCCTGGATCGCCTGCGCCTTGTCCGGACCGTTGTTCGACGTGGACACCACGAAGTCCAAACCGGACAGACCGGTGGGGAAACCCGCCTCGGCCAACAACTTCTTCGCCTTCTCCGGGTCGCCGGACGGCTGCGCCGGGTACAGGTCGAACTTCTCCCGCCCGGTGATGCCCTCGGTGATCAGCGTCGTGGCCACGTCACCTGCGAGCGCCGCCGTCCCCGCGGACGCGATCTGGAACGCCGCCTTGTCCACCGCGTACTGGAACGCCTCGCGCACCTTGGGGTTGTTCAGCGGCGCTTTCTCGTTGTTCAACGCCAGGTACGCCAGCGCGCCGGACTTCGACGTGACGACCCGCTCCTTCGCGGAACCGTTGCCGGCCAGCTGCGCCAACTGCGCCGCCGACACGAACGACGCGCCGAACGCCGACTTGTCGTCACCGGCGTCCGCCGCCAACCGCTGCGAGATCACCGAGGCGTCCTGGCCGAGCTGGAACACGATCTCGTCCGGCAACGCGGCCCGCACGGTGTCCTTGGCCGCGTCCCAGTTCGGGTTGCGGGTCAACCGCGCCTCGACGCCCTTCTGGTACTTGGCGAGCTGGTAGGGACCCGAGGCCACCGGGTGCTCGGTGTAGTCGGCCTCCGCGCCCTTGCCCTTGGGCACCGGCGCGAACGCGGGCGTGCTGACCACCCACGGCCAGTCGCCGTACGGGCGCACCAGCGTGAACTTGATCGTGCGGGCGTCCGGCGTCTCGACGCCCTTCAGCTCCGCGCCCTCGAACGGCCCGCGGTAGCCGTCGCCGCCCTCGATGAGCTGCTTGTGGTAGCCCAGACCGCCGGAGAACGCGGGCGCGAACGACCGCTGCACGCCCCACTTCACGTCCTCGGACGTGATCGGCGTGCCGTCGCTGAACTTCAGGCCCTCCTGGAGCGTGAACGTCCACGTCTTGCCGCCGTCGTCGGTCTTGCCGGTGTCGGCGAGGTCGGGCACGACCTTGGCGGGCTCGCCGGGCTTGTTGTGCCACGCGGTGAGCCGCCGGTGCACCAGGCCCAGCGAGGTGATCGCCAGGCTGGAGCTCTTGGCCGGGTCGTAGTTCACCGTCTGCCCGTCGGACAGGATGCGCAACGTGCCACCGCGCGCGGCGGTGTTGTCGGCGCTGCCCCGCGGCTTGTCGTTGGCGCCGCACGCGGACAGGGCCAGGGCGCTCGCCAGGACGGCGACGGCCACGCGGCGTCTGCTCATTTCTCTGTTCTCCCAGTGGTTTTCAGGACAGGCGGGCTCGGGGGTCGAGCACGCCGTAGCACAGGTCCACCACGACGTTGGCCGTGACGATGAGGAAGGCGGCGAACAGGGTGCAGCCCAGCAGCAGCGGCAGGTCGCGCAGGCCCACCGCGTCGATGAGCAGCGCGCCCAGGCCGGGCAGGCCGAACACGCGCTCGGTGATCACCGCGCCGCCGAGCAGGGTGCCGAGATCGACGCCGAACACGGTGACGACGGGCAGCAGCACGTTGCGCAGCGCGTGCTTCCCGACGACCTTCCGCTCGGTCAGGCCCTTGGCGCGGGCGGTGCGGACGTAGTCCTCGCCCAGCGTGTCGAGCATCTGCGCGCGGGTCAGGCGGGTGTAGACGGCGGCGTGCGAGAACGCGAGGACCGACCACGGCAGGACCAGCCGCCACGCCCAGTCCAAAGGGCCGGCGGTGAACTCGACGTACCCGCCGACCGGCACCACGTCCAGCGTGAACCCGAAGAGCAGGATGCCGAGCAGCCCCACGAGGTACACCGGCGCGGACACCCCGGCCACCGACGCCGCCAGCGCCGCCCGGTCCCACCCGGTGCCCCGGCGCAGCGCGGCCAGCACGCCCGCGCCGACCCCGGTCACCAGCCACAGCACGGCCGCGCCGAGCGCGAGCGAGAACGTCACCGGCAGCCGTTCGCCGATCAGCGTGATGACGTCGGTGTTCTGCTGGAACGAGTAGCCGAAGCACGGCGCGTCGCAGGTGATCGCGGTGGGGCCGGAGCCGAACGTGCGGCCGGTGACGATGCCGCCCGCGAAGTCCAGGAACTGCCGCCACCACGGGTCGCCGAAGCCCATGAACTCCCGGGCCAGCGCGAGGTTCTGCTCGGTGCACGGCCGGCCGCAGGCCTGGAGGGCGGGGTCGGCGGGCACGAGGTAGAACACGGCGTAGGTGCTCAACGCGACCAGGAACAGCACGACGACGGCTCCGGCCAGGCGCACCGCGACGAACCTGGTGGCGCGCATCAGGGCCGCACCGCCGTCCGCGGGTCCAGCGCGTCGCGCAGCCCGTCGCCCAGGACGTTGAACGCCCACGTGGCCAGGAACAGCGCCGCGCCGGGGAAGACCAGGAACATCGGGTCCGTGGCCACCCAGTCGATCGCGAGGCTGATCGTGCGGCCCCAGCTCGGGGTCGGCGGCGGGATGCCCAGGCCCAGGAAGGACAACGCCGCCTCCAGGCCGATCTTGCCGGGGATGGACAGCGTCGCCACCACGATGATCGGTCCCCACAGGTTGGGCAGCAGCTCGTGCCGGAACACGTGCGCCGGCCCCGCGCCCAGCGAGCGGGCGGCGGACACGAAACCCCTGGCGCGCAACGTCAACGTCTGCGACCGCACGATCCGGGCGATCGACGGCCAGCCGAAGAACCCGATCACCGCGATCAGCAGCAACGGCCGCGGCACCTCCGCCGGCACCACGGCGGCCAGGGCGATCATGAAGACCAGGTAGGGGAACCCGAGCAGCACGTCCGCGGTCCACGTCACCACCCGGTCCAGCGCGCCGCCCAGGTACCCGGCCGCCGCGCCCAGCACGACGCCGACCAGCACCGACACGGCGGTCGCGGCCAGACCGACGAGGAACGACGTGCGCGCGCCGTGCGCGACGATGGCGAACAGGTCGCGCCCGGTCAGCGGCTCGACGCCGAACCAGTGGTCGCCGCTCACCCCGCCCAGGGGCCCCGCGGGGCCGCCGGTGTCCTTGTCCAGCGCCTCGGTGCGGTAGGTGTAGGGGTCCTGGCCCTCGATCGCGGTCCACAGGTCCGCGCCGAGCGCGAGCAGCGCGAGCGCGACGATCGCCACGGCGCCCGCGAGCGCCCACCGGTCGTGCCGCAGGACGGCCCGGACGGCGGACCACGGGGACCGCGAAGCGTTGGGGGAGAAGGGAACGGACACGCACACCTGACCTCGGGGAAGCGGAACGCCGATCACCCTAGGAGCTGGGGAATCGGCGCGGACCAGCTCTCATCTGGTGGGATTGTGACCGAACACGGTCTTGATCGCCGCGCGTTCCCGTAGTGCGCGCGCGGGATCACGCCGCCCGACGGATACTGGGTCCAGGCGGCGGGAGGAGTGGTGGCGTGGCCGGCACGGTCAGGCGGGTGACGATGACGATCGTCGGCGCGGTGGTGCTGCTGGTCGGCATCGCGCTGCTGGTCCTGCCCGGTCCCGGCCTGTTGCTGGTGCTCGCCGGCCTGCTGGTCCTGGCCGCCGAGTTCCCCGCGCTGGAGCGGTACGTCGATCCCGTCCGCGACCGGGCGATGAAGACCGCCGAGGAGAGCGTGTCGTCGCCGTGGCGGATCGTCGCGACCGTCCTGGGCGGCGCGGTGCTGGTCGGGCTGGGCGTGCTGTGGGGCGTGCGCGACGACCTGCCGCTGGGCGGCTGGAGCACCGGGTCGAGCCTGATCCTGTCCGGGGTGGTCGTCTGGGGGCTGGTGGTGTGGAGCTACCTCCGGGTCAGAGCCAATCGCGGCGCTTGAACAACGCGTAGAGCCCGCCGGAGAGCAGCACGATCGCGGTGGTGGACACCCAGAACCCCCACGACTGCTCCGACCCCGGGTACGGCACGTTCTGGCCGTAGAAGCCGGTGATGGCCGTCGGCACGGCGATGATCGCGGCCCACCCGGTGACCTTCTTCATGATCAGGTTCAGCCGGTTGCCCTGGATGTTGAGCTGGGTCTCGCGGATCGTGGCGACCATCTCGCGCAGGGACTCGGTCCACTCCGACGCGCGCAGCACGTGGTCGTAGACGTCCTGGTAGTACGGGAACATCGTCTCGTCCACCACCGAGTGGTCACGGCGCATCAGGGCGTTGACGACCTCGCGCATGGGCAGCACGACCCGGCGCAGCGTCACCAGGGACTTGCGCAGGGCCAGGGCGCGGCGCTGCACCTCGCGCTCGTTCGGCTGGTCGGCGAAGACCAGGTCCTCCAGCGCCTCGATGTGCTCGTCCAGCGCCTGCACGGCCTCGAAGTGGCTGTCCACGACGCTGTCGAGCAGGCCGTGGGCGAGGAACCCGACGCCGTTGCCGGCCAGGTGCGCCGACCGGTCCCAGCGGGCGGTGAGGGCGTCCACGTCGAAGCTGTCGTCGGGCCGCACGGTCACCAGCGCGCGTTCGGTGAGGAACGCGGCCAGCTCCGAGGTGACCAGCCGCCCGGACCGCTCGTCCAGGCGGACGGCGTAGGCGGACAGGAAGCAGTGGGTGTCGTATTCGTGCAGTTTGGGGCGTTCGTGCGGGTGCAGGGCGTCCTCGACGGCGAGTTCGTGCAGGTCCAGTTCGTCGGCGAGGGCGGCCAGTTCGCGCTGCGAGGGGCCGCACAGGTCCAGCCACACGACCGCGTCCGGGTCCCGCAGGTGGGCGGCGGACTCGGTGATCGGGAAGTCCTCGGCGGTCAGGACGCCGTGGCGGTACAGGCGGGTGCGCGGCATGCGTCCCACGGTAGCGGCGCGGCGCGCGTGGTCCACAGTGGACACGGCGCTCGGCGTCCGTTCAGGATGTGGGAGCGGTGGACAAGGCCGTGCGCGCGAACGGATGATTCGGCCGTTTGCGAACTACGGAGGGCCGCATGTCACCACTGGACTTCCCGGCGTGGGAATCGCTGAACAACGCCCACGCCCGTTTCGCCGAGTGGCACGGGCGGGTGGTGCGGTACCTGCCGGACGTCGCGCCGTTCCTGGCGCTGCCACCCGAGCCCGACGACCGCGTCTGGGCGGACATCGCCGCGCTGGTCGGGCCGGGCGGGTCGATCGCGGTCACCAACCTGGACCTGGAGCCGCCGCCCGGGTGGGAGGTGGAGTGGCGCGGTGAAGGGGTGCAGTTGGTCGACGACGGCGTGGACGCCGCCCCCGACTCCGAAGCCGTGCGCCTGACGGCCGCCGACGTGCCGGAGATGCTCGCGCTGGTCGCACGCACCCGGCCGGGACCGTTCCGGCCGCGCACCGTCGAGTTGGGCACCTACCTGGGCATCCGGCGCGGGGGACGGTTGGTCGCGATGGCCGGTGAACGCATGCGCCCGCCGGGCTGGACCGAGATCAGCGCGGTGTGCACCGACGACGCCCACCGGGGCCGGGGGCTGGCCACGCGGCTGGTGCGGGCGGTCGCCCACGGCATCCGCGAGCGCGGCGAGACGCCCCTCCTGCACGCCTCGGCGGACAACACCGGCGCCATCCGGCTGTACGAGTCGCTGGGCTTCCGGTTGCGCCGCCGGTCGCGGTTCCTGTCGCTGCGGGTGCCGCTCGCGGAGGTCGCCTGACTGGTGATTGACACCCACTTGTCCACTATTGCTCGCTAAACGTCACTTCTGCTTAACTTCGCGCATCCAGCATCGCCCCGCGCCGCCCTGCGCTTGGACGAGGAGATGTGCATGAAGCGTCGTGACCTGCTCAAGGCGGCGGCTGCCGGTTCCGGGCTCGCCCTGCTGCCCGAGAGCCTGCGCCGCGCCCTCGCCGCCGAAGCGCCGACCGGCGGGCTGGAGACCATCGGCCACGTCGTGGTCTTCATGCAGGAGAACCGGTCCCTGGACCACTACTTCGGCACCCTGCGCGGCGTGCGCGGGTTCAACGACCCCACCGCGATCCGCCTGCCCAACGGCAACCCGGTGTTCCGCCAGCCCAACGGCGCCGGGCACGTGCTGCCCTACCGCGTGGACGACGAGTTCATGGCCGGCACCCCGCACGGCTGGTCGGACGGCCACGCCGCCTGGAACAACGGCCGCCACGACCAGTGGATCCCGCAGAAGGGCGTGCGGACCATGACCTACCTGGACCGCGCCGCGCTGCCGTTCTACCACGCCCTGGCCGACGCCTTCACCCTCTGCGACGCCTACCACTGCTCCGAGGCGGGCCCCACCAACCCGAACCGGTTCTACCTGTTCTCCGGCACGATCGGCTACGAACCCGGCACCACCAAACGGGCCATCGGCAACGACAGTTGGCAGAACCCGGGCCACACCGGCTACACCTGGACCACCTACGCCGAACGCCTCCAGGCCGCCGGCCAGTCGTGGCGGGTCTACCAGGAGTGGGACAACTACGGCGACAACTCGCTGGACTACTTCGCGTCCTTCCTCGCCGTGGGCCGCAAGGCCTTGGCGCTGACCAAGGACTCGGCGGGCAAGCCGTACACCAAGCTGGAGTACTTCTACTACGCCCTGTCCTCGGCGTCCGCGGCCCGGCAGGCCGAGCTGCTCGCCCAGTTGGACCAAGGCCTGGCGACCCTGACCGCCGCCGAGCGCTCGCTCTACGACCGCGGCCTGGCGCGGGAACGGCCGGGTCGGCTGGCGGCGGCGTTCAAGGCCGACGTGGACGCGGGCCGGCTGCCGGCCGTGTCGTGGGTGGTCGCGCCCGAGTCGCAGAGCGAGCACCCGGACTGGGGGCCCAACACCGGCGCCGAGCTGGTCAAGCAGGTGCTCGACGCGCTGGCGTCCAAGCCCGAGGTGTGGAACAGGACGGTGTTTATGCTCAACTACGACGAGAACGACGGGTTCTTCGACCACATCCCGCAACCCGCGCCACCGGTGTCCACTTCGGACGGTCTGTCCACGGTGGCCGCCACCGACGAGATCTACCTCGGCGCCCCGATCGGCCTGGGCCAACGGGTGCCCATGCTGGTCGTGTCGCCGTGGAGCCGCGGCGGCAAGGTGTGCTCGGAGGTGTTCGACCACACGTCGGTGCTGCGGCTGCTGGAGAAGTGGACCGGCGTGGCCGAGCCGAACATCTCGCCGTGGCGGCGGGCGGTGTGCGGGGACCTGACCTCGGCCCTGGACACCACCACGGCCACCGCGCCCTACCCGGTCCTGCCGACGCCCGTGCCCACGGACGGTCCGCGCCCGACCTCGCCGACGCCCCCGGCGGTGCAGGTGATGCCCGTGCAGGAGGCGGGCGTCAAGGTGGCGCGTCCGCTGCCGTACCGCCTGACCGCGTCGGGCCGGGTCGCCGCGGACAAGTTCTGGATCGACTTCGCCAACACCGGCGCCGCCGGCGCGCACTTCTACGTCTACGCCAACGCGTTCCGCACCGACGGCCCGTGGCGGTACACGGTCGAGGCGGGCAAGACCCTGTCGGACTACTGGCAGGCCGGCACGCCCACCGGCGCCTACGACCTGAACGTGGTCGGGCCGAACGGTTTCCTGCGCCGCTTCGCCGGCAACCGCGTCGCCGCGACCACGGCCGGCAACCCGAACCCCGAGGTGGGGCTGCGCGAGGACGGCGGCCGGGTGTGGCTGACCATGACCAACACCGGCGGCAAGGCGTGCACGCTGACCGTGACCGCGGTCAACCGCGGTGGCGGCCCGTGGACCTACACCGTGGACCCCGGTGCGACGAAGGAGGACTGGTTCTCCGTCGGCGGCGGCATGAACGGCTGGTACGACCTGGCGGTGACCGGCCCGGACGGGTTCGCCCGCCGCTTCGCGGGCCACGTCGAGACCGGCGCGGAGAGCACCACCGACCCGGTGATGGGCTCCGCCCCGCTGCCGCGCACCGTGAAGTTCGTGGACAGCCAGGAGACCTCCGGCGAGAACGGCGCCGGCGCCAACGCCGCCGACGGCAAGCCGAACACCCACTGGCACACCAGGTGGTCCGGCACCCCCGACCCGCTGCCGCACGAGATCCACCTCGACCTGGGCGCGCCGCGCACCCTGACCGGCGTCACGTACCTGCCCCGCCAGGACGGTGGCGCGAACGGCCGGGTCGGCCGCTACGAGCTGTACGTCAGCGCGGACGGCGCGACCTGGGGCACGCCGGTGGCAACGGGCGCGTTCGCCGACGACGCCACCCCCAAGACGGTCCGCCTGTGGCCGACCACGACCCGCCACGTCCGCCTGCGCGCCCTGACCGAAGCCGGCGGCCGAGGCCCGTGGACGTCGGCCGCCGAGGTGGTCCCGCTGGGCTGGTGACCGGGTCCGCCGGGCGGGTCGCCTCAGCCGACGTAGCCCTGGGTCAGGATGCGGGTCACCGAAGCCTGGTAGGCCGACCGGTCCTCGGGGGCGAGCGTGCCCAGGCCGTCCACGTACCGGTTGAACATGCAGAACGCCGCCGCGATGAGGACCGTGTCGTGGATCTCCACGTCGGTCGCCCCCTCGGCGCGGGCGGCGTCGACCAGGTCGCCGGTCACCTTGCGCCCCGACTCCTGGACCGCCTCGGCGATCCGCAGCAACGCCCGCAGCTTGGCCGGGATGGCGGCCGTCGCCGGGTTCGCGCACACCTGCTCCACCAGGTCCATGCCCTCGTCCAACTGGGCGGCGGCGAAGGCGGCGTGGGAGTTGTGGCAGAACGTGCACTCGTTCAGCCCCGACACGTGCGCCGCGATCAGCTCGCGCTCGCCCGGCGACAGGGTGTTCGGGGCGCGCAGCAGCACCTCGGCCAGCGCGCCGAGCGCGGCGCCGGTCTCCGGTCGGTACGCCATGAGGCCGATGATGCCCGGCTGCCGGGTCTCGTCCAGACCCAAGTCGATGTGTGCCATGGGGGAACGGTAACGGCGTTCCGGTGCTGAATTGGTGCTCAACCCCAGTATTGGACCGAACGTTTCAGAACTGCTAGCGTCACGGGCGTGGCCCGACCGAAGAACTTCGACGAGGAGCGCGCCCTGGACGCCGCCATGCGCGCGTTCTGGGTCAACGGCTACCACGCCACCTCGACCCAGGACCTCTGCGACGCCACGGGTCTGGGTCGCAGCAGCATCTACAACACCTTCACCAGCAAGCACGAGCTGTTCACCCGCGCGCTCACCCGCTACCTGGAGGCGATGACCGCCCGCCAGCTCGAAGTCCTGGAAGACCCCGCGAAGGCCCCGCTGGAACGCATCCGCGCGTTGTTCGACCTGCTCCTGGCCGGGGAGGAGGAGAACCGGCGCGGCGACCGGGGCATCGGGTGCCTGACCGTGAACACGGTCGTGGAGCTGGGCGGCGCCGACCCCGGGACCGCCCGCCTGATCGAGCGCGACCAGGACCGCCGGATGGCCGCGCTGCGGGCCGTGATCGCCCAGGGCCAGCGCGACGGCGAGATCCGCGCGACCCGCGACGCCGACCAGGTGGCCCGCTTCCTCAACTCGGTCGTCGCCGGCATCCGGGTCGCGGGGCGGTCCGGCGCGGGCCGGGACGTGCTGGCGGGCATCGCCGCGACCGCGCTGGACGCCCTGGTCGCCTGACCGCGCGCCGACTCCTTCGGGCTGCCCGAATTTTGTACTGATCAATCCAAAATGGGGGAACCGTGCCACGTGCCGTCTACGTCGTCGCCATCGGCGTCTTCGCCATGGTGACCAGCGAGTTCGTCGTCGCCGGCCTGATGCCGCAGATGGCCGCCGGGCTCGACGCCACCATCCCGCAGATCGGCTACCTGATCACCGCGTTCGCCGTCGCGATGACGTTCGGCGGCCCGGTGCTGGCCGTCGCCCTGATGCGGCTGCGCCCGAAGCGGGCGCTCATGGTGTTGTTCGCGGTGTTCGTGCTGGGCAACGCCCTGGCCGCCGCCGCGCCCACCTACGCCGTCATGGTGGTCGCCCGGGTGCTCACCGGCGTCACCACGCAGGCGTTCTTCGGCGTCGCGATCACGTTGTGCTTCCAGCTCACGCGGCCGGAGGTGAGCGGCCGGGCGGTCGCCGTCGCGCTCAACGGCCTGATGCTGGGCACCCTGCTGGGGCTGCCGTTCTCCACGCTGATCGGCGAGCACCACGGCTGGCGCGCCGCGTTCTGGGTGATCACCGGCATCGCCGTGCTGGCGGCGATCGCGACCGCGCTCGGCGTGCCGGACGTGGACCGCGCCCGCGACGGCGGCGACCTCAGGGAGGAACTGACCGTCTTCCGCCGCCCGAAGCTGTGGCGGGTGTTGTCCACCAGCACGCTGGTGATCGGCGCGACCTTCTCCGCGTTCAGCTACTTCAACCCGATCCTGACCCAGGTCACGGGGTTCGCCACCGGCACCGTGCCGTGGTTGCTCATCGCGTACGGCGCGGCCACCCTCGTCGGCAACACGGTCGTGGGCCGGCTCGCCGACCGCCACACCCTGCCCGTCCTCGTCGTCGGGTTGGCGCTCAACACCGTGTTCCTCGCCGGTTTCGCCCTGCTGGCGGACGCGAAGGCGCCGGCGGTCGCGGCCATGCTGGGGATCGGCCTGGTCGGCGTGACCATGAACCCGGCGATGGCGACCCGCGTGCAGCGGGCCGGCAACGCGCGGTCGCTGGTGAACACCGTGCACACGTCGTTCATCACGCTCGGGATCATCATCGGCTCGTCCGTCGGCGGCCTGCTGATCACGGCGTTCGGCCTGCGCGCGCCGCTGTGGCTGGGCGCGGCGATGGCCGATGAGCCGGACCTGCGACTCCTTCTGGATCAGCTTCGGCGTCGTGCCGGAGGCGACCAGCGAGTGGAAGCCCGACAGCGCGCCGCAGGC
>NZ_JBEZBW010000119.1:0-23078 GCF_040647305.1 Saccharothrix sp. NPDC042600
CTCGCAACCGGAAAAGCTGGTTGCGAGAAGGAGCGAAGCGCGGTTGGGCTGCGCCCAGGCCGTACGGGGAACGAACCGAGGCCCTTCCTGTGGCTTGGCAGCCCGTTGAAGGGATCGCCGTCGTCGGGGTTGTATACCCCTGGGGGGTATGTTACGGTCCTGCGCCGTAGGTACCCCCTGGGGGTATGTTGAAGGAGGAGAGATGACTCCCGATCCGCGTCGGTGGTGGGCACTTGGGGTGCTTGCCGCCGCTCAGTTCATGGTCATCATGGACACTTCGATCATCGCCGTGGCGTTGCCGGACATGCAGGCTCAGCTCGGTTTCACGCCCAGTGGTTTGCAGTGGGTGTTCAACGCCTATGCCGTCGCTTTGGGAGGGCTTCTCCTGCTCGGCGGTCGGTTGTCGGATCTTTGGGGCGCTCGCAGGGTGTTCGCGGCGGGCTGGGGCGTCCTCACGGTTGGGTCTGTTGTGGCCGCTGCCGCGGGTGGCGCCGGGACCGAGGTTGTCGGGCGTGCCGTGCAGGGTGTGGGGGCGGCGTTGCTTGCGCCTGCCGCTATGACGTTGTTGATGGTGTTGTTCGCGGGGCAGCCCAAGGAGTTGCCGAAGGCTTTGGCGTTCTACGGCGCTGCGGCACCTGCCGGTGGCACCGCGGGGGTGTTCCTCGGTGGTGTGATCACCGAGTGGCTGACCTGGCCGTGGGTGTTCGTCATCTACGTCCCGATCGGGCTGCTCACCTTGGCGTTGACGCCCAAGCTGCTGCCTACCGTGCCCGGACGGCCCGGTGGGTTGGACGTCGGGGGCGCGATCGCGGTGACCGGTGGGCTCGCGTTGGCCGTCTACGCGATCGTCCAGGCTCCCGAGCGCGGCTGGACCTCGGCCGCCACGCTGCTCTCGCTGGCCGGCGCGGCCGTGCTGCTCGTCGCGTTCGCCCTGCTCCAGCGCGTCGTCCGCAACCCGTTGATGCCGCTCGGGGTCTGGCGCACGCCCGACCTCGCCGCCGCCAACCTGGCGATGCTGCTGCTGGGCGCGGCGTGGATCCCGATGTGGTACTTCCTCAACCTGTACGTCCAGCAAGTGCTCGGGTTCGGGGCGTTCGCGAGCGGTGCGGCGCTGCTGCCGATGACGGCGCTCATGATGGTCCTCATGACGACCACCAGTGGTCGCCTGATCGGGCGGTTCGGCACCAAGCCGCTGGTCGTCGCCGGGTTGGGCGTGCTCGCCCTGGGGCTGGGCGTGCTGGCCACGGCGGACCCGGGCGGCAGCTTCGTCGCCGACGTCCTGCCCGGTTCGTTGATCTCGGCGGTGGGCATGGCGCTGGTGTTCATCCCGGCCACCATGGCGGCCATCGGCGGCGTCGCGCCCGAGCAGGGCGGCCTGGCGTCGGGCATCGTCAACACCACCTACCAGGTCGGATCGGCGCTCGGCCTGGCCGCGATGACGGCCGTGGCCAACTCCCGGGGCGGCGACCGGCTCGGTGACGCGGTGGCGCTGACCGGGGGTTACTCGGCCGCGTTCGTCGCGGCGGGTGTGGTCGCGCTCGGTGGGGCGGTGCTGGCCGCGGTCACGCTGGGTCGCAAGAGGGCCGACGTGGCGCTGGTCGGCTGATCCCACCCGGGCACGGGTGTGTTAGTGTCGCTTGTAGATACCCCCTGAGGGTATGAGACGGAGGATGTCAGATGAGCAACGAGAACCCCGGCGTCGACTTCGTGGTCAAGGGCATGACCTGCGGCGGCTGCGCGGCCAGGGTCACCGGCGTGGTCCAGGGCGTGGCCGGCGTGACCGACGTCAAGGTCGATCTCAACGGCGGCAGGCTCTCCGTCGCCGGCTCGGCCGACGAAGCCGCCATCACCGCCGCGGTCGAAGGCGCCGGTTACGCGGTCTCGCGGGCCTGAAGCGCACGTGGTCGCCCCGGTTCCCCCGCGCGGGAGCCGGGGCGACGTCTTGTCCGGCACCAGCACGGGAGTGGGCATGAAGGGTCTGCGGGGCGGCGCGCTGGTCGTCCGGTACGAGAGCGGTCAGCGGGTCGCCCCGGTCGAGGAGCCGGCCTGTCCGCGGCAGTGGTTCGTGAGCGTGGACCACGTGGACGAGCACGGCGACACCGTCGAGACGATCGGTTACGTGGTCCTGCGGACGTCGCCGGAGGGGCTGGTCGTGGACGCCCTGCGGTTCAAGGCGCAGTGGCGGGAGCGCGGTCTCGAACCGCTCGTCGTGGGGATGGCGATCGACTACCTGGGCGCGGGACGGCCCGTGGTGTGGCGCGCGGGGGACCTCGGAGCGGTCGAGCGGCTGGGGTTCGAGCCGCTCGGGGACGACCGGTGGCGGCTGGACCCGGCGTCGGTGCGGCTCGCCGACGTGCTGGAGGCCCTGCGGGCGGAGCTCGCCTGAACCCCGCACCACGCCGTGGCGTCCGGCGTGGTGCGGGGTCGGGGATCAGCCCCTCAGGAGGGCGTTCATCTCGTCGATCTCCTTCTGCTGGGCCTCGATGATCTGCTGGGCCAGCTTCTTGGCCTCGGCGTTGACACCCTGCCGGAGCTCGGTGTTGGCCATGTCGATCGCGCCCTGGTGGTGCTTGACCATGCCTTCGAGGAAGAGCTTGTCGAAGTCGGCGTCCTTGGCCTGCTTGAGCTTCTCCATCTCCTCGTGGCTCATCATGCCCGGCATGGACGTGCCGTGACCGTCGTGCTCGCCGGTCGGGGCCGCGCCCCAGGCGGTCAGCCACGCGGTCATGGTCTTGATCTCCGGGTCCTGGGCCCGCTCGATGCGGGCGGCCAGGTCGAGCACCTTCGGGTTGGTCGTCCGGCCCCGGGCGAGCCCGGACATCTCGATCGCGCCTTCGTGGTGCGGGACCATCCCCTGGGCGAACGCGATGTCGGCGTCGTTGCGCTCGGTGGACGCGCTCGCCGTGGTGCCGGCGGTGGTGGTCGTGGTGTGCGTCGTGCCGTGGCTGCCGGAGTCGGAGCCGCCGCAGCCGGCGAGCACGACGCCGGCGGTCAGGGCGGCCAGCGCCGTCCCGACCAGGTTCTTGCTGGTCATGGTGTCCTCTGTGAGTGGTGATGTGTCGTCCTGTCCTGTGTGGACGAGCTGCTCACAGCCGGAGGACGCAGAGGGTAGCCAGCAATGCGGGCGTGCCGCGTGGCCCGGGCGGTTGGTGGACGGCGCGGGTGAGGGGCGTGCCGGCGCGTTCGGCGGTCTTCCGGATCGCGGCCAGGGCCAGTGCGGCCAGGGCCAGCGCGGCCCCGAGGACCGCCAGGCACAGGTGGAGGGTGTCGTGCTCGTGTTCCTGCGGCGCGTCGTGCGCGCAGCAGGTGGCGACGGCCGTCGTGGTGGCGTGTGCGGGTGGCTGTTGCGTGCCGAGGTGGTGCATGCCGACGACCGCGAACACGACCGTCCACACCAGGACCCAGTGCGGGACCCGGCTGCGGACGAGGACGGACACGCGACCCAAGATACACAACCTACGATGACTGATAGTGGTGACCGGCCGGTCGGCTGTGGTTGATCACACAGACGTGTTCGCGGCGCGGTGGGAGAATGTTAGCGTTCCTCGGGTATTACCCCCACGGGGTATGGATTAGGGGAGAGCCATGCAGGACTCGCACGACCACGCAGCGCACCACGGCCACGAAGGCCACCACGGCGGTCACAAAGGGAATGTCGGACCTGTCGGTTGGGGGATGGCCGCGTCGGCGACCCTGCACTGCCTGACCGGCTGCGCGATCGGCGAGGTCCTCGGCATGGTGATCGGCACGGCCCTCGGGTGGGGCAACCTGCCCACCATCGCCCTCGCGGTGGCCCTCGCGTTCGTCTTCGGCTACGCCCTGACCATGCGCGGCGTGCTCAAGGCCGGTGTCGGCTTCCGCCAGGCGCTCAAGGTCGCGCTCGCCGCCGACACCGTGTCGATCATCGTCATGGAGGTGGTGGACAACGGCGTGATGCTGGTCGTGCCGGGTGCGATGGACGCCGGTCTGGCCAGCCTGCTGTTCTGGGGCGCGCTGGCGTTCGCGTTCGCCGTGGCCTTCGTGGTGACCCTGCCGGTGAACAAGTGGCTCATCGCCCGGGGCAGCGGCCACGCCGTGGTGCACGCCTACCACCACTGACCGGCGAGACCGGCCCGGGAACGGACCCCGGGCCGGTCCGACGCCTACCGCGTCGTCGAGAACAGGTACAGGCCGTCGTCGCGGTCGCTGCCGGCCACGTACGTCGTCCCGTCCCGGGTGAACGCCTCGACGCCCCAGAAGTCGTTGCCGGTCGGGGACAGGTAGCCGCCGGTCTCGACCAGTTCGCAGCTGTCCGGGCCGGTGCACATGATCTCCAGCGCGCGCATGCCGCCCGAGTAGTAGGACAGGTACGCCCGCCGCGTGTGGTTCGGGTCGGTCGCCACCTCGTGCACGGTCAGGTCGCCGAACCCGACGGCCCGCGCCTCCCGCATGCCCTCCTCGATGGCGTAGGTGTCCAGCTCGGGGAACCTGCCGGCGGCGTCGAGCCGGTTGGCGAACAGGTGCACGTAGCCCCAGCCGTCGAAGGCCGCGGTCGCGCGGACCCGTTCACCGACGGTGCCGATCGCCGGGCCGTCGGGGTAGGTGGTGCTCACCGGGGTGCCGAACATCCGGTGGTAGGCCTCGTGGCTGGTGCACACGGCGACCACCAGCTCCTCGAACCCGCCCGAGCCGCAGTACGGCGGGTTCTCCGGACCGCCGTGCCGCTGGACGACCACGACCGCGTCCCACCCGGCGTGCACGGCCTCGTGCGCCTTCTGGCCGGGGAAGCACGCCGGTTCGGGCGCGCTCGGGTCGCCGGCCGGCCCGCGTTGCAGGACGACGATCTTCTCCTCGCCGGGCTGCAACGACGCCTCGTAACCCGGGATCGAGCCCGGCGTCGGCACCGCCGCGGAGTCCGGGCAGCCGTAGCCGCCGTACACCACGGGCCCGTCGAGCACCTCGTCGGACAGCACCACGATCGGCGCGGAACCGGGCACCGGGACCGACGGGTGCGGTCCGGCGGAGGTGCCGGTCGAGATCGCGAAGTCCGTCGCGCCGTACGGGGTGAAGTCCTCGTCGGTGCCGAGGAAGTACTCGTCGTCGGAGGTGAACTCGGCCTGGTGGCCGTTGCCCTCGGGGGTGCGGACCTGCCCGGTGGACTCCAGCACCTGCGGGTCGGGGAAGGTGAAGTCGGTGTCGCCGATCAGCGTCGGCCGCGTCGGGTCGTCGACGTTGAACTGGATGTAGCCGCCGTCCCAGTAGGACAGCAGGAGCACCCAGTGCCCGTTGACCCGCTTGACGGTCATGTCGTGCAGGAATACCTGGGTCAGGCCCAGTTGCGGCTGGGTGAGCTGCGGGTACGAGGCGTTGACGTCGATCTCGTGGATCAGCCGCGGGCGGCGCGGGTTGGTGATGTCGAGGATGTCCACGTCCGGGCCGCCGGACTCGAAGTTGTCGGTCACCACGACGTAGGCGCTCGCGCCGGTGTCCCAGGCGAACGCGCTGTGGATGTCGTTGCTGTCGCCGAGCGAGAGGTTGGCGCGGTCGCCGAAGTGCTCGGAGAGCTTGACGGGCTTGGCCGGGTTGCTCACGTCGTACAGCGAGACACCGCCCTTGCCGTTCTTGCCGCAGTGCTCGTTGTTCATCACGAGCATGGTGCCGTTGTAGAACCTGGTGCTGACGGGGACCGCCTGCATGCCCTCGCCGGGCCGGCTGTCCTGGGAGTGGGGGATGAACCCGATCCGGCGCGGGTTGGCCAGGTCGGTGATGTCGACGACGTACGCGCCGGCGTCCGGGTCGCCGTCCTCGCGGTTGGCGTCACAGGTGGGTTCGCCCCAGTTCGCCAGGTAGGCGTGGGTGGAGCGGGGGTCGATCGCCACGTCGGCGATCAGGTCGTCGGTGTCGGTCAGGTCCGCCTTGCCCAGCAGTCGCAGGTCGCCCCACGCGCCCGGTCCGAGCAGGTGGCCGTCGAGCGGACCGTGCCGGCCGGGGTGGGCCGCGGTGACGGCGGGTGTCGCCATCGCGGCGGTGAGTGCGGCGGCGGTGAGTGCGGTGAGAAAGCGTTTGGCGCTCATGGTTCGTCTCCTCGGGAAGAGACCCCTGATGGAGTATCGCTCACCCGGGGAGGCGGGTTAGCCCGGTCTTGACCGGTTCGGGCGGAACGGGTTTCGCCGGACCGGACCCGGCAACTCTGCGTGCATGGCTCTCACCGCACCGTTCCGACGGATCCGCGCCGCCCACGCCGCCGGGGAGGGACGTCCGCTCGGCGGGTACCTCGTCTCGCTGGCCTCCTACGCCGCGCTCGCCGGTGGCGCGGTGCTGGTGGGACGGCGGCGCGGGGTCCGGCCGCCCGAACGGGTCCGCGTCGCCGACGTGGTGCTGTTGTCGGTGGCGACGCACAAGGCGAGCCGGTTGCTGACCAAGGCGTCGGTGACCGCCGCGCTGCGCGCGCCGTTCACGCGCTACGAGGAGCCGGCGGGGTTGGGCGAGGTCAACGAGTCGGTGCGCGGGGACGGGGTCCGGCACGCCGTGGGCGAGCTGGTCACGTGCCCGTTCTGCGCGGGGGTGTGGGTGGCGGGGGTGCTGACGGCCGGTCTCGTCCTCGCGCCGCGCACCACGGGTGTCGTCGTGACGGTGTTGAGCGCCGTCGCGGGGTCCGACTGGCTGCACCTCGGTTACGCCCGCGCCAGGCAGGCGCTGGAGTGATCCACAGTGGACTCACCGCCCGGCGCGAGGGCGTCCTCGCGCCGGGCGGGTGGCTGTGGCGTCAGCGTCCGCGTGCGGGGGTCTGGCCGGCGACGCCGTGCCGCAGCGGCGTGTTCGGGTCCGGTGAGTGCGCCGGGGAGACTTCCGGTGCGCGGCGGGCGCTGTCGGCGGGCGGGGTGGCGCGCTGGTCGCCGCCGGCGGGTTCCGCGCCGCCCTCGACCTCGGACAGGCGGGCCGTCAGGGCTTCGACGACCGCCGTGCGGTGGGCGTGGGCGCGTTCGTGCTCCAGCACGACCCGGAGGTCTTCGGCCGTCAGCGACCGGATGCGGTGGCGCAGGTCGCCGACCGCGAGGTGGTCGTAGTCCCGGATGGGGAAGGCGTCGTCCATTGCGGTCGGCTACCCGGGCCCGGGGTGGGAAAACCTCCCGACCGGGTAACCCGGGCGCACCACGGAGGGAGTCCCACCATGACCGCACCGCAGGACGACCGCGACCGCGAGTACGACGCCGCGAGCCGCGCGTCCCTGGACGAGCAGGCCGACGGGCCGCTGGACCGGGACACCCCGCCGGGCCGCTCGGACACCGGCTCCACCCACCCCGAGGCCAACCCGACCGGCAGCATCGGCGTGGCCGACTACGCGGTGGGCGAGGACCCCGACCGCGGGTGACCGCGTGTTCACGCATTTCGCCGCCCTCGTCAACGGTTACACCCGACCGGACGAACGTCTCCTCGCCTGATCGGGTGCGACCATCGTGGCTCCCTGCACGCCGCCGCTTGAGGAGAGCCATGCGAAAGCTCCCGGGCACAACCCTGTTCGCGGCCCTGCTGGCCGCCGCGATCCTCCCCGCACCCGCCTCCGCCGCCGGGGCCGAGTCCTACGTCGTCCTGCTCCAGGACGGCGCGGCCCTGTCCGCGTTCACCGCCGACCCCGCCGTCGCGGTCACCCACCGCTACGAGTCGGCGGTCCGCGGCTACGCCGCGCGCATGACCCCGGCCACCGCCGCCCGCCTGGCCCGTGACCCGCGGGTCGCGCTCGTGCAGCGCGACGGCGTGGCCACGACCGCCGCCCAGACCGTGCCCACCGGCATCGACCGCGTGGACGCCGAGGTCAGCCCGACCGCGCGCATCGACGGCGTGGACGAGCGGGTGGACGTGGACGTGGCCGTCATCGACACCGGCATCGACCTCGACCACCCGGACCTCAACGTCCACACCGCCGGCGCGAAGAACTGCTCCAGCGGGCGTTCCGCGGACGACGGCAACGGCCACGGCACCCACGTCGCCGGCACCATCGGCGCGAAGGACGACGCCAACGGGGTCGTCGGCGTCGCGCCGGGCGCCCGCGTGTGGCCGGTCCGCGTGTTGAACAACAAGGGCAGCGGCTCGTTCTCCGACATCGTCTGCGGCATCGACTTCGTCACCGCGCACGCGAACGAGATCGAGGTCGCCAACATGAGCCTGGGCGGCTCGGGCGCCGACAGCGCCTGCGGCTCCAACCGCGACGCCATGCACGAGGCGATCTGCCGTTCCGTCGCCGCCGGCGTGACCTACGTCGTGGCCGCCGGCAACAGCGCCGCCGACTCGGCCACGTTCGTGCCCGCCGCGTACGACGAGGTCATCACCGTCTCCGCCCTGGCCGACTTCAACGGCCAGCCGGGCGGCGGCGCGGCGTCCACCTGCCGCGCGGACGTGGACGACACGTTCGCCGACTTCTCCAACCACGGCGCGGACGTCGACCTGATCGCGCCGGGCGTCTGCATCCTGTCCACCTGGAAGGGCGGCGGCTACAACACCATCTCGGGCACGTCGATGGCCAGCCCGCACGTCGCCGGCGCGGCGGCGCTCTACAAGGCGACCCACCCGACGGCCTCGCCCGCCGCGGTGAAGTCCGCCCTCCAGGCCGCCGGCACGTCGAACTGGACCACCTCCACCGACCCCGACGGCATTCACGAGGTGCTGCTCAACACCGCCGGCTTCTGACCGGAAGTCCACTGTGGACCCCGGCCCGCGACGGGCCGGGGTCCACGCGTCCCGCGCACCCGTCACGGTGAACCTCGGAAATTGAGTCGTTCGGCCGGCGTCGCACCGGGTATCCCTCCACCAGAACGGAGGAGGTGGAGTGGTGATGGCTACCTATGGCGATGCGGTGGCGTTGACGGGGTTCTCCGGTGTTCGCGGCCGGGGTGCCAGGAGCCGCGGGCCCGCCCTCGCGTTCGCTGCCGCGGTGTTGGTGGCGGGGCTGGGGGCCCTGGTGGTGGACGGACCCGCGGATCCGGGCGACCTGCGGGCGCAGGTCAGCCTCGACGTGCCGGCTCCGGGCAACGGCTGGCAGATGGTCGCCGAGTGACGAACAGGGCGGCGGTCGCGGCCAGGAGAGCCGCGCTCGCGAAGCCCGTCACGTGCACGGCCGTGGTGAACGCGGCTTGCGCTTCGTGCACCAGGTCGGCGGCCTGAGCCGCGGGTAGGTGCCGGGCGGCGGCGACCGCGCCGGCCAGGGAGTCGGACGTGCCGTCCATCCGGGACTGGTACACCGCTGTGGCCACGAGGCCGAGCAGGGCGAAGCCGAGCGAGCCGCCGAAGTAGTTGCCGGTCTCCGACATGGACGCCGCCGAGCCCGCGCGGGACGGCGGGACCGAAGCCATGACCAGCCCGGTGCCCAGCGCGAACAGCGGGCCGGTGCCCAGGGCCAGCACGGTGGTGCCGACGATCACGGGCACCAGGGACGTCGTGGTGCCGAGCACGACACCGCCGAGCGCCGAGACCACCAGGCCGCCGGCGATCGCCGTGCTCGGCGGCACCCGTCGGGCCAGCGCGGGTGCGGTGATGGTGCCGATCGCCACGCCCAGGCCCATCGGTGCGAACAGCACCGCCGACGCGAACGGTGAGTGGCCGAGCACGCTCTGCAAGTACTGGGTCACCATGAGGCCCGTGCCGGCCATCGCGATCCCAGCGGTCACCAGCCCGACCAGCACCGCCGCGAACGGCCGGTTGCGCAGCAGGCGCAGGTCGAGCAGGGGCGCGTCCAGGCGGAACTGCCGGCGGACGAACAACGCACCGGTCGCCGCGCCGACCAGCAGCGCCACCCCGGGCACCACCGGCGCGCCCCCGACCGTCAACTGCTTGGTCCCGTAGACCACGAGCAGCACCGCGACCAGCGACAACATCACGCTCGGGAGGTCCAGCCGGCCGGTCGCGCCCCGGAACTCCGGCAGCAACACCGGCCCGGCCGCCAGCAGCACCGCCATCGCGGGCACGGCGAGCAGGAACACCGACCCCCACCAGAAGCGCTGGAGCAGGAACCCGGCCAGCACCGGCCCCAGCGCACCCCCGGTGAACTGGCACGTCGCCCAGATCGCGATGGCCCGGCCCCGCGCCCGCTCGTCGGGGAACATGTTCATGATCAACGCCAGGGTGGACGGCGCGAGCGTCGCCCCGGCGACACCCAGCAACGCACGCGCGACGATCAGCACCGGCGGACTCGTCGCGAACGCGGCCACCACCGACAGCACCGCGAACGCCGCCGCGCCCGTCAGCAGCAGCCGGCGGCGGCCGACCCGGTCGCCCACCGTGCCCATCGTGATGACCAGGCCGGCCACCACGAACCCGTACCCGTCGCTGATCCACAGCTGTTCCACCCCGGTCGCGCCCAGGTCGGCGGCCAGCGCCGGCAGCGCGAGCAGCAGCGCCGTCAGGTCCATCGCCACGAGCAAGGTGGGCAGCATGAGGACGGCCAGCCCCAGCCACGCCCGGTTGACCCGCATCCCGAACTCCTGTTCTCTCGGACGTTCCACCGGGCGGTCGGAGCGGCGGCGGAGAATTCGACATCGCCGTGTCAAGAACGCGGCGGCGGCTCCGACCAACGCGTGACAGGGTCCGGAAGCACGAGGAGCACCAGATGAAGTTCCTGATCAGCCTGCACATCAATCCCGCCGTCCTGGACGCGCTGACCGACGAGGAGAAGGCGGCCATCGGCGAGGGGCACGGCCGGTTCATCGAGGCGTTGCGGGAGTCCGGCGAGCTGATCACCACGCAGGCGCTGGCCGACCCGTCGCAGGCGGTCGTGGTGTCCGTGCGCAACGGTCAGCCGGTGGTGACCGACGGGCCGTTCGCCGAGGCCAAGGAGTTCCTCGGCGGCTTCTACCTGATCGACTGCGAGGACAAGGCCCGCGCGATCGAGCTGGCCGCGCGGATCCCCGACACCCGCGTCGAGGGCCTGGGCGTCGAGGTCCGCCAGGTGATGTTCGAAGCCGGCCCCCTGGACGCATGACCGCTCCCGACGTGGAGGACCTGCTGCGCACCCTGGCGCCGCAGGTCCTCGACACGCTCGCCCGGCGACACGGCCGTTTCGAGGGCTGCGAGGACGCCGTGCAGGAGGCCGTGCTGGCGGCGACGCTGCAATGGCCGGTGGAAGGGGTGCCGGACAACCCGCGCGGCTGGCTGGTGACCGTCGCGTCGAGGCGCTTGGTCGACCAGGTCCGCAGCGACCACGCCCGACGCGAACGGGAGTCGGCCACGGCCGCCGAGGTGCCGCCCGGCGACGTCCCGGACACCGACGACACCCTCCTGCTGCTGTTCCTGTGCTGCCACCCGGCCCTGACGGCGGCCTCCCAGGTGGCCCTGACGCTGCGCGCGGTAGGCGGCCTGACCACCGCCGAGATCGCCCGGGCCTTCCTGGTCCCGGAAGCGACGATGGCCGCCCGCATCAGCCGGGCGAAGCAACGCATCAGGGCGGCCGGCAGCGAATTCCGCCTCCCGGAGGCACAGCCGGAGCGAGAGGACCGCCTACGGGTGGTCCTGCACGTCCTGTACCTGATCTTCAACGAGGGCTACACGGCGACCTCCGGCGACGGCCTGCACCGAGCCGACCTGGCCGCAGAGGCGATCCGCCTGGCAAGACTCGCCCACACCCAACTCCCGGACGACCCGGAGGTGACCGGCCTGCTGGCCCTGATGCTGCTCACCCACGCACGCCGAGACGCCCGGACAACGGAAACCGGCGACTTGGTGCCCTTGGCCGACCAGGACCGGACCAGGTGGGACCGCCGACTGATCGACGAGGGAACGACCCTGGCCAAGACCTCCCTGGCCGGCCCGACCCTGGGCCCGTACCAACTGCAAGCCGCCATCGCCGCCACCCACGCCGACGCCCCCACCGCCAACGAGACCAACTGGGCCCAGGTGCACGCGCTCTACCTGATCCTGGAACGGATAGCCCCCAACCCGATGGTCACCCTGAACCGAGCGATCGCACTGGCGGAGAAGTCCGGCCCGGAAGCCGGCCTGGCCGTATTGTCCACTTTGGACGCTGACCCCCGAATGACCGACCACCACCGACTCCTCGCCACACGGGCGCACATGCTGGAGAAGACAGGAGACCTGACGGCGGCCTACGAGCACTACCGCTTGGCGGCGAAGGCCACGGCGAGCATCGCCGAACAGCGCCACCTGGAAGCCCGAGCAGCAAGGCTGAAACCCTGACCAGCAACCGCAGCGCGCGCCTTCCGCTTTTCGGGCGCGCAGCGCCCCCGCTTTTGGGCTTTTCCGTCCTCCCCGTATGGCCTGCCCGAAGGGCTACCACAGATTTGCCTGGGTGCAGCCGAAATTTTTGTGAGGAACGAGCAAAAATTTTAGCGGCACCCAGGCAAATCTGTGGTTGGCTCCGCCAGGCCATACGGGGAGGACGGAAAAGCCCCCTCTTTTGCTTTTCCTCCCCGGCGGCCTGCCCGCCGGCGAGGCTCTTTTGATCTTTGAACTTCACGCTGACGCTCTCAAGCCCTCGCTTCGCGGGTCCTAGCAGGACGCGCTCCGCGCTGACTAGGGATGAACGCGCTTCGCGCTTTAGAGCGCTTCGCGCACGCGCGAAGCGCTCTAAAGATAAAAGCGGCCGGGAGGCCTCCAGTGGGGGGAAGGTCCTGCGTGTTCCCCACCGCATGACCTGGCGGAGCCAACCACAGATTTCCCCGGGTGCCGCTAAAACTTTTGCTCGTTCCTCGCAAAACTTTCGGCGTCACCCGGGGAAATCTGTGGTAGCCCTTCGGGCAGGTCATACGGTGGGGAACACGAAGGCCCCTTGTGGCTGGGAGCCCGGACCAAAAGCACGCCGCTGCGCGGCGGGCCGCGCGGAGCGCGGCGAACGTTGCGCTCCGCGCGGAAGTGTGCCGGTTGGGTTGGCTAGCTGATCGACCACTGCTGTAGGGCCGACCCGCTGTTGACCTCCTGTGTCACCAAAGCGCCATTGGCCGTGGACGCCGTGGTCAGCAACAGTCCAGAGTGGACGTTGGTCAACGTGTAGAGTCCGCTGGCCAGCTTCGTCGCGCGCCAGCGCTGGTTGGTCCCGCCGGTGCAGGTCCACTGGATGACCTTCGTCCCCGGAGTGGTCGCGCTCGCGTAGTCGTCCACGCACAGGTTCGAGGCCGTGTTCACGATGGTGTACGTGCCGTCCGCCTGCTGCGTGAACAGCCACCGCTGGTTGGCCCCGCCGTTCGGGGTCCAGGTGATGAGCTGTGTGCCACTCGTCGTCGAGGAGCCTGGGTTGTCGAGGGCCTTGCCCGAGGTCGTGACGGTTCGGGTGCCGTTCAGGGACGGGTCCGCTGTTCCGCTCGGCGTGATGGTCAGGGTTTGTTCCGCCGCCGTGCGCGAGCCGCCGATCGGGTTGCCCGTCGTGTTGGTCCAGAAGCGGGCCGGGGTTGTCTCCGCTGCCCGGGTCGTGTCGGCGGAGAGGGCCAGGACCAGGCCGCTGTAGCGGTTGACCAGGCGGTGTGTCGTGCCGCTGCGGATGACGAACCACTGTTGGCCCACCGTCGGCGTGCTGCCGGCCGTCGCGGTCGGCTTCGTGCCCCACGCCCGGGTGGACGTCGAGGTGGCGCCGACGCCCAGGAGGTGGCCCGTGGCGGCGTTGGCGATGCGGTAGGAGCCGTCGCCGTTGGCGGTGAAGCGCCAGGTCTCCGCCGCCGCGCCGGTCGCCGCGCCGGATGTCGTGGCCGAGCTGCCGGCGACCTGGGACAGGACGCGGCCCGAGGTGCCGATCGTGTAAGTCCGCGCCGGGTCGAACAGGACCGGTTCGCCCGTGCTGGACGTGATGGTCGTGTTGGCGTACTGGCCGTCGGAGTTGGCGCACGCGATCGAGCAGTACGAGCGGTAGTCCTTGCCGACGATCATCGAGCCGGTCTTGCTGGCGCTGTCGAGGAACCAGCGGTACCAGGAGGCGTTGCGGTAGCTGCCCGAATCGCCGATCAGCGTCCACTTCTGGGTGGTGAGGTCGGCGGTGGCGTAGACCTCCTGCGGCGCGTTGCCGGACTGGTCCACCGCCTGCGGGGTGCCGATGTAGAGGCCGAGGTGGGCGTTGTAGGCGATGTTCATGACGAACAGCGGCGAGGTCGGCGGCATCTTCCCGGCCGCGATCTGCTCGCTGGACGTGCCGGTGTTGAGCGGGTTGTACTCGGCGGAGGTCGGGACGTACCCGTTCGGGTTGGTGGCGGTCGGCACCATCGTGCTCTCCCGGCCGCCCACACCGGGCTGCGACCACGAGCCGTTGTACCACTTCTGCCACGACCCGGGCGCCATCTTCGACGCGATCGGCGCGCGGGCGACGTGCCCGTAGAACGCGCGCCAGCTACCACCCTTGTCCACGATGCGCGAGCCGTAGAAGACGTAGAAGTAGCCCGACGCGGTGTCCACGAACAGCCGCTGGTCGCCCGCGCCGTAGTGGTAGGTCTGGTGCGGGAACGCCGTGGTGTCGCCGCGTTTGGTGCTGTACGGCGAGGTGATGACGTGGTCGCGGATGGTCCACGTCCGGCCCTGGTCGGTGGAGACGGCGTAGTCGATGGCGTCGTAGTGCAGGCCGTCGCCGAACGGCTGCGGCGTGAACTCGTTGTGCACCAAGCCGTACCAGTGGCCGGTGTCCGGATCGACCCACACGCCGACCAGCACGCAGAAGTTGCGCTGCGAGTACCCGGACCCGGCGGGCGCGTAGGTGGACTCCAGGCCGGTCGGGCTGTTGTTGCACCGCCAGGTGGTGTCGTTGTTCTTGTCGTTGCCGTTGGCGGGGTTCACCGCGTCGCTGATGGGGGACCGGGTCGCGGTGTCGAAGTTGGCGCCGGTGAAGAACGCCCAGTAGCGGGGTTGCGTCGCGCCGTACAGGGAGGCGGACTGCTGGAAGTAGAACGTGCCGTCCTTGTCGATGAACGTGCTCGCGGGGGTGTCGGTCGGGTGCGCGTACGAGCCGGTGGAGCCGTAGGTGACGGTGTAGGTGGCGGCCTGAGCGGTGGGTGCCACGGCGGTGGTCACCACGACGGCGGCCACGGCCGCGTTCCGCAGTCTGTGCAGGGGTGTCATGCGTCGCTCCATGCGTTGCCCAGTTGTGTCCACTGTGGACGGACGGCGTGGGTGAGCGGGTCGGGTTTCGAGCAGGGTCCACCGGGGTGGGCGCGGACGGCAATGGAGTTGCGGGGCGCGGGCTTGGACTTTTGGCGACCGCCGGGGAAACCCGGGTGAAGGCGGCGGCGGTCTGCGTTACCTTGGTGGTGATGCAGCACCTGTTCTTCCTCTGAGAGACGACGCCTCCACCGGCGCCGCGGTCCGCGGTGCCGTTCTTCGTCGTTGCATCACTTCTCGTTGGAGGCAGTTCCTTCATGTCGTCGTCTCATGTTGCCCGGGTGCGCGCCGCCCACGTCCGGATGTCGGGCGTCCACGTCTCGTACGGCGGGCGGCCCGTGCTTGCCGGGGTCGATCTCGTCGCCGCCGCCGGCGAGCGGGTCGCCGTGGTCGGGGAGAACGGGCGGGGCAAGACCACGTTGTTGCGGGTGCTGGCCGGGCAATTGCCCGCCGACCGCGGTGAGGTGCGGTGCGCGGGATCGGTGGGGGTCGCCGACCAGCAGATCCCGCTGGGCCCCACGGCCACCGTGGGCGCGTTGATCGATCTCGAACTGGCCGGCGTCCGGCGCGCGCTCGCGGACCTGGAGCGTGCGGGGGAGGCCCTGGCCGAGGACGTGCCGGGCGCGGAGGAGACCTACGCGGAGGCGTTGGCGGAGGTTGAGGCGCTCGACGCGTGGGACGCCGACCGGCGCGTCGAGGTGTCGTTGGCCGCGTTGAGCGCCGTGGCGGACCGGGACCGGCCGTTGGGGACCCTGTCGGTCGGGCAGCGGCACCGGGTGCGGTTGGCGTGCCTGTTGGGCGCCGGGCACCAGGTGTTGCTGCTCGACGAGCCGACCAACCACCTCGACGCGTCCGGGCTCGACCACCTCACCGAGCGGTTGCGGGCGTTCCCCGGGGTGGTGGTGCTGGTCAGCCACGACCGGGGGCTGGTGGCGGACGTCGCCACGTCCGTGCTCGACCTCGACCCCTCCAGCGACGGCCGCCCGCGGGTCTACGGCGGCGGTTACGCCGGGTACGTGTCCGGGCGGGCCGCCGAACGTGCCCGCTGGGAGGCCGCCCACGCCGTGCAGGTCGCCGAGCGGGAGCGGTTGGCAGACGACCTCACGGCGGCGCGGAACCGGTTGCGGGACAGTTGGCGGCCGGGCAAGGGCCACGGGCGGCACACCCGGGCCACGCGTGCGCCCGGCCTGGTGCGGGCCGTGCACCGGCGGCAGGAGGAGCTGGCCGCGCACGTCGTGGAGGTGCCGGCGCCGCCCGGCCGGTTCGCCATGCCGGAGCTGCCCGCGTTGGACGGGGTCGAGCTGCTGCGGGCCGAGGGCGTGACGGTGGCGGGGCGGTTCGCGCGCCCGGTGGACCTGGTGGTGTCGTCCGGCGACCGGGTGGTGGTCGCCGGGCCGAACGGCTCCGGGAAGTCCTCGCTGCTGGCGGTGTTGGCGGGGGCGCTGCCGGCCACCACCGGGCGGGTCGCGCGGGCGGGGTCGGCGCGCATCGGGTGGTTGCGCCAGGAGTCGGACCTGCCGGCGCGGCGCACGGCCGGGTCGCTGTACGAGGAGCGGCTCGCCCGCGCCGGCGTGGACGGACCGGCGTTGGCCGAGCTGGGCCTGCTGGACCGCGGGGACGCCGCCCGACCGGTGGGGGAGCTGTCCGTGGGCGCGCGGCGGCGGGTGGACCTGGCGCTGGTGCTGGCCGGGCAGCCGCACGTCGTGCTGCTCGACGAGCCGACCAACCACCTCTCGGTCGCGCTCGTGGACGAGTTGGCGACCGCGTTGGCCACCACCGCGGCCGCCGTCGTCGTCGCGTCCCACGACCGCTGGCTCGGGTTCCGCGATCACCCGGACGACCCCGGCGCGGCCGGCCGGCGGGTGGTCACGGTGAGCTGAGCCAGCGTTCCAGTTGAGCGAGCAGGGCGGCGCGGTCGGGGAGGGACGGGTCGCGGCCGGCCGGCGGCAGGCGGTTGATCATGTCGCGCAGGGTGCGGGCCGCGTCCGGGGCCTGGTCCAGGAAGCGCCAGCGGGGGCGTTGGAGCTGGTTCCACAGCGATTGCCACGGGTACTCGCCGGTCCCGGTGGGGCGGGCGGTCTTGGTGGCGATCTGCTCGGCGTTCCACTCCAGCGCTCCCCGCTCGGTCGCGGTCAGCGGTCGGGACGCCTGCGCCCGGTCCATGTCCTTGACGGCCTTGAGGAACTCCGGCGGGTTCGCCGAGCCGCCACCCGAACCGCCCGAACCACCAGACCCACCGGAACCGCCGCCGGCCGCGTTGTTGGCCATGGACAGCACGTAGATCGCACCCGGCCCACCGGCCATCGCGGTCGCCACGGCACCCACGGGCACGGTCGCCTGCGCCACCGCCAGCGTCCCGTTCGCCTGCAACCGCAGGACGTTCACCGTCACGTCCCCGACCTCGGCGGCGGCACCGGCGATGGTGGTGGTCGAACCCGCCGCCGTCCCGTACAGCAGGACCAGCGTGGACACCAGCTCGGACACCTTGCGCACCTGGTCGGGCAACGGCAGCGCCTGGAACCGCGCCCAGTACTCCGGGCTGTCGGCGATCAGCTGCGCCACCGCGCCGGGCAGGTTCGCCAACCCGGCGATCGTCCGGATCGGGTGCGTGATCAGCTCCCGCAACCCGCGCGCCATCGCCACCACGGCGTCCTCGGCCCCGTCCAGGGCCGCGTTGACGACGTCGTGCTCCAGCCCCAGCTCGGCGACCGGGGGACCGGCGGCGGCCAGGCCCTCGTCCACCCGGTAGATGACGCCGCTGTTGGAGTAGTGGAACGCCCCCACCTCGTAGGGCGGCGACGCCATCCGCTCCGGCGGGAACGCCCGCTGCACCGCCTCACCGGTCAACGCCCGCGCCCAGTACCCGTCCGGCCGCACCACGACCAGCGGCGCGTACCGGGCGCTGCGCCGGTCCAGCTCGGCCCGCGAAACCGTCCGCCCACCCGCCTCGACCTCGCGCAACAGGTGCAACAGGCACCGCCGGGGCCCGAACCGCGCCAACGACGCGGGCGCCGCCGCGAACTCGGCGATCATCCGCGTGGCGTCGGCGGGCGCGAGGTCGCCGATGCTGCGGTCGGCGGCCTGCTCGACGTGCTCGATGTGCCGCTGCACCCGCACACCGCCCAACGCCCTGGTCACGGACGCGTTCCCGATCAGCTGCTGCCACGTGGTCACCACGTCCCGCGGCGCGGCGGCCCGCTGGACGGGCGCGCGGCGCCGCGCAAGGCGTTCCCCCGGTAGCTCGTGCATCGCCACCCCGGCAGCGTGCTCCCGCGCGGCCCGCCGGCACTAGGCCGACCGACCGTCCGCGGGGGCGGGGCGCGCTGCCCCCGCGGACGTGCCGAGGACTACTGCTTGCTCACCGAGGTGGGCTTCACGTAGTAGATGACGCGCCAGGGCGCGTCGCGCGGCGGCCCGTCGAGGCGGATGCCGTAGCGGGCGGCCATCTCGATGAAGAACCTGCCCTGCGAGTCGTCCTCGATGCGCTCGACCACGCCGCGCACCTCCAGGTAGCGGGTGGGGCGCTCGGGGTCGTTGACCGACAGCGCGACCTCCGGGTGCAGCGCGACGTTGCGGTGCTTCTTGCGGAAGGTGGTGCTGGTGAACAGGACGTGCTCGCCGTCCCAGGCGAACCACATCGGGTTGACCTGGGGTCGCCCGTCCGGCCGGATCGTGGCCAGGTGGGTGTAAAGCGGCCGTTCCAGCAGGTCGCGGTGGCTGGCCGGGATGACGCTCATGTGCTCACCTTCGTGGGTTCAGGGGCGGTGTTCGAGGAGTTCGCGGACCCGCAGGAGTTGCAGGGCCAGCTGGATCTCCAGGGCCTGGTCCGGTTTCTGCCAATCCGGTCCCAGGAGGTCTTTGACGCGCTCCAGGCGGCGGGTGACGGTGTTGGTGTGGACGTGCAGCCGGCCCGCCGCGTAGGTGGGGCTGCCGCCCTCGTCGAAGTAGGCGCGCAGGGTCGGCACCAGGTCGGCGGAGCGCTCCCGGTCGTACTCGATCACCGGACCGATGACCTGCTCGATGAACCCCGCCGCGTCGCGGTTGCCCGCCACCAGCGCGCCCACGAACCCCAGGTCGCGCGCCGAGGCCGCCCCACCCGCGACCCCCAGCGCGACCACGGCGTCCACGCACCGCACCGCCTCGCGGTAGCCCTCGTGCAGGGACGCGGTGCCCAGCAGGGGACCGGCGGCGCCCACGGGGACCGGTGCGCCCAGCGCGGACTCCAGCGACGCGGAGGCGTCGCGGGCGGCGGTGCTCGCGTCCGTGCCGGGCAACAGCAGGACCAGGTGGCCGTCCCGCGCGCCGCGCAGGCCGCCGGACCGCTGGACGTACCCGCCGGCCCAGGCCCCGGCGCGGCGCACCAGGTCCGGTCCGGGCCGGGCCACGACGATCACGTACGGCTTGGCCAGGTCGAGGCCGATGCGGCGGGCCCGGTCGGCCAGCCGGTCCGGCGCGCGGTGCTCGTCGCCCAGCGCGTCCTCCAGCCACCGGTCGCGGGCGTCGCCGGTCGGGGCGAGGCTGTCCCGGCACAGGATCAGCACGACCGTGCGGGCCACGAGGTCCAGCCGGCCGCGTTCGGTCGCGGTCAGCTCGCCCCGGCCGCGCAGCACCAGCGTGCCCAGGTGCTCCTGCCGCCGGCACAGCGGGACCAGCCACGTCCGGTGGTCCACCGGGAAGGGGTCGCTGGAGCGGATGCCGGGCACGGCGGCCAGCACCGAGGTGTCCTCGACGTCGGCGGGCTCGCCCGCGGCGGTGCGCAGCGCGCCGTCCGCGTCGTAGACGGAGACGTTGCCGCCCAACCACCGCGCGCCGGTGGCCGCCGTGGCGTGCAGGTCGTCCTCGGTGAACAGGATGTCCAGCAACGCGGTCTGCAGGTCGTGGTACTCGTTCAGGTCGCGCGCGGTCGTGGACATCCGGGACAGGCGCGCCTCCAGCTCCGCCGCGCGCGCTTCCGCGGCCAGCCGCAGGTGCGTGGTCTCCAGGTACAGCCCGGCGAGGATGCCCAGGGAGCTGATCAACGACCGTTCGTCGGCGGTGAAGTGGCGGACCTTCCGGCTCGCCACATAAAGGACTCCGCGCGAGGACGCGTGGTCGCCCAGCGGGACGGCGATCGCGGCGCGGAGGTCTTCGGCGCGGGCCATCTCCTCGAACTCCCGGCTCAGCACGATCCGGTCGTCGGTGAGGAGGTTGTGCGTGGCGAACGGCGCTCCGCCGGGCTGGGCGGGCGCCGCGATGCCGTCGGCCGGCAGGCGCAGGCCGACGCCGAGGCTGGAGGTGTGGCCGTCGGTGGCGACCACCCGGCTGTGCCGGCGGTCCTCCTCCAGCAGGGCGATGTAGGCCATGTCGACGCGCAGCAACTGCCGCGCCCGCCGCGTGATGGCGTGCAGCAGGGTGTCCACGGACTCGTGCGGCGCGGCCAGTTCCCTCGCGGCATCGACCAAAGCGGCCAAGCCGGCCTCCCGGCTGCGCCCGCGCTGGATGTGCACGTGGACGCGCATCGCCCGCCACACCGCGGCTTTCACGTCGGGAACGGACCCGGCGAAGTCGTCGAGCCGGTCGTCGTCCAACAGCACTTCGAACGCGTCCGTCGGCGCGCCGGCGGCCAGCATGTCCAGCAACTCGGCGAAGAGATCGCCGGTCGCGACTTCCCGGGACGTGAACAAACCCGTCATTCACCGACTCCGTTCGCATCCGTCGGGGAGTGGCGAGCGGGCGGAGGGGGGTGGCTCCGCCCGCTCGCCGGGCAACACCTCGCTCAGGCCCTCTTGCGCAGCCCGTGCGCGAGCAGCGTCAGCACGGCGCAGCCCACCATCAGCCAGATACCGGGGTAGAGGTCACCCAGTTGCGTGGCGGGCAGGATCACCGCGGTGACCACGGCGAGGCCGAACGCGCCGCCGATCTGGAGCGAGCTGTTGAGCAGACCCGCGGCGAGGCCCTGGTCCTCGTCGCGGATGCCCGCGGTGCCGGCCACCATGAGCGCCGCGAGGCTGAGCGCGAAGCCCAGGCCCCAGATCAGCGCCACCGGGACCAGCACGCCCCACAGGTCGGGCTCGGGGCCGATGCGCAGGAACAGCAGGTAGCAGGGGATGAACGAGACCAGGCCGACGACCAGGACCTTGTTGACGCCGAACTTGTCCATCAGCCAGCCGAGCTTGGGTCCGATGAGGATGGTCAGCGCCGTGCCGGGCAGGATGATGAACGACATCTGCCACGGCTCCCAGCCGTTCATGTTCTGCAGGTACAGGGCGAGCACGAACTGGAACGCCATCGCGCCGCCGTAGAGCAGGAAGGTGCTGAGGTTCGCCGCGACCAGGTTGCGGTTGCGGAACAGCTCCAGGCGGATCAGCGGCTCACGGGTGCGGCGCTCGATGAGCACGAAGGCGACCAGCAGCGCGGCGGAGACCAGGAACCCGCCGATGGTGCGGGCGTTGGCCCAGCCGATCTCGGGCACCTCGACCACGGTGAACACCAGGATCAGCATGCCCAGCAACAGGGTCAGCGCACCGCCGACGTCGAGCCTGCTGCGCTCGGTGCGCGGCGGGTCGGCCGGCACGAACTTCATCGCGCCCACCATCAGCACCGCGGCGACCACGGCCGGCAGGACGAAGGTGGACCGCCAGTTCAGCGCGGCCAGGAAGCCGCCGATCAGCAGGCCCGAGGAGTAGCCGGAGGCTTCGAAGACGTTGAAGATGCCGAACGCCTTGTTGCGCTGCGCGCCTTCCTGGAACGTGGTGGTGAGCAGGGACATCGCGGCCGGCGCGGTGAAGCCCGCCGCCACGCCCTTGACGAACCGGGTCAGGATGATCAGGAAGGCGTCGTCGGCGAACGCGCCGAGCAGCGAGATCACGGCGAACACGGCCATGCCGATGACGAACACCCGCTTGCGCCCGAACAGGTCGGCGCAGCGGCCGCCGAGTAAGAGGAACGCCCCGAACGCGAGGATGTAGGCGCCGGGCACCCACTGCGCGGTCGCCGCGGTGACCCCGAACGCCTTCTGGATCTCGGGGATCGCGACGGCGATCATCGAGTTCTCCAGCCCGTCGAGCATGATCGCCCCGCTGAAGATGACCAGCAGGACCCATTGTCGTGCGCTCCACCGCACGTCGCCCGGTGGAGCGGACCCGGTGGCCTCGCCCCTCTGCTCCTCGTTGGGGGTCAAGCTCGTGGACATGGTTGATCCATCCTTCGGCACGTTGGCCGGGACGCGGGAGACGGGCGCCCCGGCGTGGTCGTCTGACGCGGTGCGAGGGGTGTCAGTGCAGGTGGTTCACAGCGCGAAGCGCGTGTCGTAGCCTAGTCACACGCACGCTACCGGCGTCCGAAAAAGTCCCGCACGCGGCTTGTTGCATGCGACTCATGATGGCGTATGCAAGTACTTGGCCGCAAGCGGGACCTGCCGCCAGGAGGGTCCGCCCGTGAGGAAGCCCGAAGATCCCGAGTCCAGAGCCCAGGGTTGGCGCACGTTGGCCGCGCTGCACGCCTGCATCGAGGACGTGCTGGAGCGCGATCTGCAACGCGAGCACCAGCTGTCGGTCAGCGAGTACGGGGTGCTGGACGTGCTGTCGCGACAGGGGGTGGGGGGCGGTCAGCGGCTGCGGATGACGCAGCTCGCGCAGTCGGTGGTGCTGAGCCAGTCGGCGACGACCCGACTGGTGAACCGGTTGGAACGGCGACGTTTGGTGCGCCGGGAGTTGTCGGACGACGATCGGCGGGGTATCCACCTTCGGGTTACCGAGGCGGGGACGGAGGCCCTCGCGCGGGCACGGTCGACCTATGACGAGTCGCTAGGGCGGGCACTACGGGAGGCGGCGGAACTGCCCGAACTGGCCCCCTTGGTCGCCGCCCTGGCCACCCTCGGCGTAGCAAGGTAACCCAACGACCAGGCCGGCCGAGCTTTTCGAAGGGCTGCCAAGCACAGGAAGGGCCTCGGTTCGTTCCCCGTACGGCCTGGGCGAAGCCCAACCGCGCTTTGGTCTTCTCCGCAACCAGCTTTTCCGGTTGCGGAGAAGACCAAAGGGTGG
>NZ_JBEZBW010000120.1:0-22875 GCF_040647305.1 Saccharothrix sp. NPDC042600
GGCGGCTGCGGCGGGGGTGGCTGCGGCGGGGGCGGGAGTGCAGGGCGGCCCGGGTGGGCGGCGCGGGGGCGTGTGGAGGCGGTTGGTGCGGCGATGGGGGGCTGAGGGCGCGGTCGCGGCTGAGGGCGCGGCTGTGGCGGTTGCGTGGAGGGGTGGGGGTGTGAGAGTGGGGGTTGGGCTGGTGGGAGCGCCGTGAGGGCTCCCACCAGCTTTGGGCGAAGGGTCGGCGGAGGGTTAGGGGAGTAGGTGGAAGGCGGTGCAGCGCCAGCGGTTGTTGGTCCATTCCATTCGGGCTGCCAAGGCTCGTACGCGGCCCGTTCGGGTGCTGACCACCGCGGACAGCTCGGTCACCTCCGGGGTCACCCGGCACACCCGCATCCGGTTCAGGCGGGCGCCCTGGCCCAGGGCTCGGCCCAGTTCCGCCGCCGCGGGCGGGGTCAGGTGGTCGGCCAGCTGTCGCAGGGGGCGGCGGCCGTCGACCGCTTCCACCACCGCGGTCATGAGGTGGTGGACGGTTGCCGCTCGCGGGTCATGGGGCGGCGTGGTCGCGCGTACGGTTCGGTTGGGGGATGACATGCTCGAACCGAGGCGGTTGGGGGCTCTGGCGTACCGGGATCACCTGATGGAGGTCGGCTTGCGCGCGTTGGTGTTGGACTTCGGTGGCGTGCTCACCGACCCCGGGGACCACCCCGAACCCGGCCTCGAACCACCGCTGCTCACCGCCGCCCGCACGGCCAAGCGCCACGGTGTCCGCACCGCGATCCTGTCCAATGCGGACGGCCTATGGGCGCCGCCGATGGCGTGGCAGGACGTCTTCGACGTCGTCGTCACCTCCGGCGAGGTCGGGTTCGCCAAGCCCGACCGCCGGATCTACCTCGTCGTCGCCGAACGGCTGGGGCTCGACCCGTCGCACTGCGTGTTCGTCGACGACCTGGCGGTCAACGTCCGCGGTGCCGCCGCCGTCGGAATGGTGGGTGTCCACCACCGGTCCGTCAATGCGACGGTCGGGGAACTCGAAGTGCTTTTGGACCTCCCGCTCCAGGATTGACGCGAGGAGTGGGGAAATACCACCGAACAAGGTGGACCGCAGGTGTGCGTTTTTCGCAGACCGGCCACTCAAAGTGACGACACAGGGCGCACACTGTGGGTGGCAGGTGTCGAGCGGAGCGTGACGAGTGCCACAGGCGGCGCGCCTACCTGCGGTAACGGCGAGGTGGCGGCGGATAGTTATGGCTTATGGGGTGGCCCCCGGAATTCCTAATTGCTCCCTTCGGACCATTCTTCCCGCTCACCGGCGACGGGTACGGTAGCGCCTGGTTCGAGCGGCAACGCGGACCGTTCAGGCAGACCATCCAGACCGCCGTCGGGTGCGACAAACCATTTTCCGGGACCCGTTCGAGGGTATTTTCCCGGTGGCTTCGCCCTGCCCCCGGCACGGTCGGGCGACGTGTTCGGGGAGTGGCAGCATGGTGCACCGGGAAGTGGAACTGCTCGCGATCGGGGCAGGCCCGTCCAACTTATCACTGGCCGTCGCGCTGGAGGAACTCGCGCCCGACGGCCTCGCGACGAACAGCCTGCTGATCGAGCAGGGACCGACCGTCGAATGGCAGCGCGGCATGCTGCTGCCCGGCACCCAGAGCCAGGTCTCCTTCCTGAAGGACCTGGTCAGCCTGCGCAACCCGCGCAGCGCGTTCTCGTTCGTCAACTACCTGCACTCGGTGGGCCGGCTCGACCGGTTCGCCAACCTCGGCACCTTCACCCCCTACCGCACCGAGATCTCCGACTACCTGCGCTGGGTCGCCGAGCACCTGACCAAGGTGTCCGTCCAGTACAACCGCCGCGCCACCGCGATCGAACCGCTCGTGGACGAGAACGGCGACCTCACCGGCTGGCTCACCCGCCTCGCCGACGGCGACACGATCGGCAGCCGCTACCTGGTCGTCGGGGCCGGCCGCGACAAGCGCGTCCCCGAGGTCTTCCAGGGCCTGCCCGACCGGAAGGTCATCCACAGCACCGAGTACGTCGACCGCATCGCCGAACTCCCGCGCGAGCTGCCCTACCGGGTCACGGTCGTGGGCGGCGCGCAGAGCGCGGCGGAGATGTTCCACGCCGTGCAGACCGACCTGCCGAACTCGCGGCCCACCATGGTCATGCGGTCCATCGGCATGAACGCCTACGAGAGCAGCAAGTTCACCAACGAGCTGTACTACCCGTCGTTCGTCGGCGAGTTCTACGACTCCCGCCCCGAGCAGCGCGCGCAGATCCTCCAGGAGATGCACAAGACGAACTACTCCGGCCTCGCGCCGGGCTTCCTGGACACCCTCTACCGCCAGCTCTACCTGGACGCGATGTCCCCCGACCCGCGCCTGCGCGTGGTGACCATGGTCGACGTCACCGACGCCCGCGAGGTCAACGACGAGGTCGTGCTGTCGCTGACCGACCGCAAGACCGGCCTCACCGAGGAGCTGCGCACGGACCTCGTGCTGCTCGGCACCGGCTTCGACCCGGCGATGCCGCGCCTGGTCGGCGAACTCGCCACCCGCCTGGGCCTGCCCGAGGTCTCGGTGTCGCGCCGCTACCGCCTGGAAACCGGGGACTCCGCCGGCGCGGTCTACCTCCAGGGCGTCAACGAGGCCACGCACGGCATCTCCGACTCCCTGCTCAGCGTGCTCGCGTGGCGCGCCCAGGAGATCGTCGCCGACCTGCTCGACCACCGCGCCGCGCGGGTGCCGGCGCCCGCGGTCGCCGCGGTCGCGCCCGCCGTCGCCGCGACCGCCTGAACCGGGGAGCCACCATGAAGCTGCTGGCCATCGAGGCACGCCAGAACGCCACCTACTACCAGTCGCGGTACCGGCAGGTCGTCGACTTCGGCGCGGACCTGTTCGTGCTCAACGGCGAGGGCACCGAGGACTTCTGGCCCGCCGATCGCTACCGCGTCGCCGGTTCCAAGCACATCGACGCCATCATCGAGACCGCGAAGGCCTGGCACGCCGAGGAGCGCTTCGACGGCGTGTTCGCGTTCGCCGAGGCCGCCGTGGTGACGGTCGCCGCCGTCGGCGAGGCGCTGGGCCTGCCGACCATCGGCGTGGACGCGGCCCTCAACAGCCGCAACAAGATCCTCATGCGGCGCGCGCACGAGAAGGGCGGCGCGGCGCACCCGGACTTCCGGTTCGCCGCCGACGTCGGGGACGCGTTGCAGGCCGCCGAGGACTTCGGCTACCCCGTCATCCTCAAGCCGACGCTGGGTGCGGGCAGCTACTACGTGTTCCGCTGCGACGACCCGGACGAGCTGCGCGAGCGGTTCGCCGTCGCCGCCGAGGGCATCCGGGACATGCCGTGGGTCGCCACCGAGGCCGACGGCGTCGACCTCGGTCCGAACGGGCTCATCGTGGAGTCCTTCCTGGACGGCCACGAGCACCTCATCGAGGCGCTGGCCTGGGACGACGAGGTCTACCTGGGCAACGTCGTGGACCGGGTCACCGAGGAGGGCGACACGTTCGACGACGACGTCCACCACTCGCCCACGACGCTGAGCCCGGAAGACCTGGCCGCCGTGCACGAGGTCGTGAAGGCCGGTGCGCACGCGCAGGGCATCCGGCGCAGCGCGCTGCACGCGGAAGTCCGTTTCCACCAGGGGAAGCCGTACCTGCTGGAGATCGCCGTCCGGGTGGGCGGCGGCGGTCTGGACTACCAGGCGCGCGCGTCGGGCGGGTACGACCCGATCAAGGCGGTCATGGACGTCGCGCGGGGCGTGAAGCCGGAAGTGCGCCACTACACGCCCACCGGCGTGCACGTGTGGGGCAACGCGATGATCTGCGCCGCCGGGACGATCAAGGAAGTCGTTGTCCCGCAGGAGGTCGAGCAGTCGGACAAGACGCTCTTCCTGAAGATCACGGCGAAGCCGGGCACGGTGATCCTGCGCCCGCCGGACGGCAACAGCGTGCTGGGCTTCCTGCTCGTCACCGGCGACTCGTACGCGGACGTGCAGCGGACCCACCAGGAGTTCTCGGACCGGATCCAGGTCGTCTTCGAAGAACCGGGGGAAGCCCGATGATCACGAAGTTCCGCATCGACCAGAGCGCGGCCCAGGAGGAGTTCGGCCTGGCCTGCCAGCGCCTCATCCCGTGGACCGACGCGCCGGAGGACCCGCCGCTGGGCGCGATGGCGTGCTTCCTGCGCCCCGGCGGCTCCTCGCTGCCCGACTGCCACAACCAGGACGAGTTCATGCTGATCCTGGACGGGGCCGGCACGCTCGACCTGGCCGGCGAGAGCACGTCGTTCGAGAAGGGGGACATGCTCGTGCTGCCGCGCAACCAGGAACACGTGGTGCACAACGGCAGCGCGGACGAGAACCTGGTGTGGGTGTCGCTGTACTGGCCGTTGCGCGAGGTGCCGCAGCCATGACCACGTGGATCACGGCGACCCCGCCGACCCCGAACGGTGATTTGCACGTCGGCCACCTGGCCGGCCCTTACCTCGCCGGTGACGTCCTGCGCCGTTTCCTCGGCAGCGAGGGACTTCCGGTGCGTTACACGACCGGTCTGGACGACCACCAGAGCTACGTGCCCGTGCGCGGCCTCAAGGACGGCGGGCGCAAGGGTGAGGAGGTCGCCGACGGTTACGGCGAGACCATCGTGCAGGTGTGGGAGCGCGCCGGCATCACGCTCGACACCATCGGCCGGCCGCGCGTGGACGCCGGGTACGTGGCGTACGTGCAGAACTTCTTCCGCAAGCTGGTGGACGACGGGCACATCGTGCCGCGGGTCAAGCCGTTGCCGTACTGCGTGCCGTGCGACCGGTGGCTGTACGAGGCTTACGTCGTCGGCGCGTGCCCGCACTGCGGTGCGCGGTCCAACGGCAACGCGTGCGAGCCGTGCGGCCGGCCGAACTTCGTCGGGGACCTGGTGGACCCGCGGTGCGTGGTGTGCGGCGACGCGGCGGAGTTGCGCGACAACGAGCGCCTCTTCCTGCCGCTGGAGCCGTTCACCGACCGGCTGGTCGAGTTCTGGTCCACTGTGGACATGCCGCCGCGGCTGCGGGCGTTGTGCGAGAGGATGCTGGACGACGGGCTGCCCGAGATCGCCGTGAGCCACCCGTCGGAGTGGGGCATCGAGGTGCCCGTGGCGGAGTTCGCCGACCAGCGGATCTACGTGTGGTTCGAGATGGGGCCGGGGTACCTGCTGGAGCACGACCTGGGTGGTGCGGTGCCCGAGTCCGGTCCGGTGCAGTTCTTCGGCATCGACAACGGGTACTTCCACGCGGTGCTGTTCCCGGCGAGCTTCCTGGCCTACGACGCGGCGGTGCCGTTGCCGCGGGCGTTCGTGGTCAACGAGTTCTACCAGTTGGAGGGCTTGAAGTTCTCCACCAGCCGGCGGCACGCGATCTGGGGGTACGAGGCGCTGGACCGGGTGGGTGCCGACGTGCTGCGCCACCACGTCCTGGCCGACCGGCCCAACGGCCGCGAGACCAGCTTCAGCCTGGACGCGCTGACCCGCACCGCCGACCACGTGGACCGGCACTGGAACGGGTGGCTGCGCCGGTTGTTCGCCGAGGCGGCGGAGGAGTTCGGCGGTGTGGTGCCGGACGTCGCGCCGGGTGGTGCGGCGTGGGACTTGCTGCGCGGACGGCTGACCCGGACGGTCGTGGAGTTGCGCGAGTGCTACGACCTGGCGGGCTTCGACCCGCGGCGGGCGGTGGCGCTGCTGGACGAGGTGGTGGCGCTGGCCGCCGACTTCGGCCACGTCCACCACCACGACAGGGCTCGGTCGAGGGGCCGGGACGACTACCGGGCGGCGCTGGCGGGGCAACTGGCGGTGGCGGCGGGCTTGGCGGCGTGGGCGGCCCCGGCCCTGCCGCACGGCGCGGACCGGCTGGCCGGGCTGCTCGGCCTGCCGCCGGGTCGCGCGGTGTCGGCGGAGGCCTTGGCGGTGCCGGTGGGCGCGGCACTGGGCACCCTCGACGGCCCGGTGTTCGGTGGCTGAGGTGACCCGCGGGACGGACGGCGTGGCCGATGACGGCGGCGCGGCCGATGCTCGCACCAGTATGACCGGTGCCAGCACGGCGGGCGTCGGAGGCCGGGCGAGCGCTGGGACCGGAAACGCTGGGACCGGAAGCACTGGGACCGGAACCGCTAGGGCTGGCACCGGTATGACCGGTGCTGGCGCGCGTGCTGCCGGCGGCGTTGATGGCGGTGGCGATGCTGGCGGTGGCGATGCGGGCGGTGCGTCCAGCTTTGGCACCGGTATTACCGGTGCCGATGTGGGTGGCGTGGCCTCCGGCGTGCCTGATGTCCGGGTGGCGGTGGTGGGGCCGTTCAGTGGGCCGCGGGGTGCGTGGGGGCGGTTGCTCACCAGTGCTGCCGCGCGGTATCCCGGGGTGCGGTGGGAGTTCCACGACGACCGGGGTGACCAGGTGGTCGCCGCTCGGATCGCGGCCGGTGTCGTGACCGGTGGGTACGCCGCCGTCATCGGTCACTTCAACAGCCTCGGCGCGCAAGCCTCCCTACCCCTCTACGCCGCCGCCGGCCTGCCCGTCGTCCTGCCGCTGTCCACCCGCCCCCGCCTGACCGACGGCTACCCGAACGCGGTCCAGTGGTGCCCGGACGACCTCGACCAGGTCGCCGCCCTCCGCCTCGTCGCCGCCACCCACGGCGTCCGGCGACTGGGCGTCCGCCACGACGGCACCGACTACGGCCGCGGCATGGCGGAACTGTTCGGCGGCGAGGCCGACGGGGACGGCCTGGTCGTGTGCGGCACCCACCACGGCAGTGCCGCCAAGGCCCGGGAACTCCGGGCAAACGGCTTCGCCGGACCGCTCTACTTCACCGACGACTGCGCGGTGGACGAGTTCGCCGAACTCGCCGGGGACGCCGCCGACGGCGCGCGGGTCGCCCGGCTCACCGGCGGCGCGCAGTCCTTTGTGGACAGCGCGTTCGACGCGCTCGTGCGCGCCCTCGACCAACCGGACGTCGCGGCCGGTGTGCGGGCCGCCAAACCGGCGGCCGGCTGGGAAGTCGTCAACCCCGTGCCGCACCACGACGTGGTGGTCGTGGGCGCGGGGATCGTCGGGGCCGCCACCGCGGCGGCGCTGGTCCAGGCCGGCGTGTCCGTGGCGGTGTGCGCGCCGGCGGGCGACGACGAGTCCGCCACTCGCTACTCGGGCGGCCTGGTGCGCGCCTACGAGCACGACGGCGAACAACGCCGGCTCGCCATCCGCAGCCACCACCTGCTGTGGCGGGACTCGCCGCACTTCCACCGCACCGGCTCCCTGGTGCTGCTCGGCCCCGACCAGCTCGCGGAGGCCGCCGCCGGCGTGCACGAACTGCTCGCCGCCGGCATCGAGGCGAAGCTGGTGGACGCCGACGAACTCCGGCGCGACTTCGGCCTCGACGCCGCCGGCGCGGTGTGGGAGCCCGACGGCGGCTACGCGTCCCCGCCGGTCGTCGCCCGGGACCTGCTCGACGGGGTCACCCGGCACGACACCCGCGTCCTGCGCGTCGAACCCGACCCGCGCGGCACGCGGCTGGTCACCACCACCGGGCCGGTGACCGCCGGCGTGGTCGTGGTCGCGGCCGGGGCCGGCGCGCCCGCGCTGGCCGACATCGGCCCGGCCCGGCTCAAGCGCATCCGGTACGCGTTCTTCGACCGGGGCGGGCGGGACCTGCCCACCGTGTACGACCAGCGCACCGGGATGTGGGGTCGCCCGGTGCTCGACGGGCCGTACGCGGGCGGGTTCCTCGCCGGACGGCCGGTGGAGGAGTGGGACGTCGGTCCGGGCGGCGGCGACCACCTCACCGACGACCAGGTCGCGTACGTCCGGGAGGGACTGCGGCGGCTGTGGCCGTGGCTGGGCGAGGCGGCCTACCTCGGCGGCCGGTACGGGGCGGACCTGTTCGGGGCCGCGCCGGTGATCGGGCCGGTGGGTGACGTGGTCGTGGCCGCGTGCTTCGGGGGCGGCGGGTTCAAGACCGCGCCCGCCGCGGGCGAGCAAGCCGCGTTCGCCGCGCTGAAAGCCCGACCCGCGGCGCTCACCGGCTGAGCCGGCGGCGCACCACCTCGAAGCACAGCACGGCCGCCGCCGACGCCACGTTCAACGACTCGACGCCCGCCGCCATCGGGATGGACAGCCACCCGGTGACGTGCGGGCGCACGTCGTCGGAGATGCCGGTGGACTCGCTGCCCAGCACGTACGCGGCCCGTTCGGGCAGGTCGGCGGTGTAGATCGAGTCACGCGCGCCCGCGTCCAGCGCGTAGATCGGGTAACCGGCGGCGGCCAGCTCGGCCGCCGCCTCCCCGGCCGTCGCGCACTTGAGCACCGGCGCGCGGAACGCCACCCCGGCGGACGCCTTCACCACCAGCGGGTCGATCGAGGCCACCCCGCGCCGCGGCACGACGATGCCGTCCATGCCGGCGGCGGTCGCCGTCCGGAGGATCATGCCGACGTTCGCGGGCGTGGTGATGCCGTCGAGCAGCAGCACGCCGCGCGGCCGGTCCTCCAGCCCGAGCGCCAGGGGCCGCATCCGGGGCGCGACGACGTCCGCCAGCACGCCCTGGTCGTGCCGCCCGTTGCCGGCGAGCACCTTCACCCGCTGCGCCGTGGCCCGTTGCACCGCCACCCCGCGCCGCCGGGCGGCGTCGAGGATCTCCTTCGCCGCCGGACCCCGCGCACCCTCCGCGAGCAGCACCTTGTCGACCTCCAGCCGGGGGTCGTCCAGCGCCTCCAACACGGGCTTGCGGCCATAGACGGTGACAAAGCGGTCCTTGGGCGAAATCTCCACCGCCACATCTTGCCGCCTGGGACGCGGCGGGCCGACGCGGCCGGGCCGGACGAGCGTTCTCCACCCGAATGGGGCTTGTGCGCGCGCTGTCAATCATGATGATCGTCACATGACCCCGCGCGACGAGGCGCACCGTCTGTTGGCCAGCGGCCGGGAGGCGGACGTCTACCTGCGTCCGGACGGCCTGCTGCTCAAACGCAGCCGCACCGGGCGCGACCTGCGGCAAGAGGCCCGGCTCATGCGGCACCTCAGCGCGCACGGCATCCCCGTGCCGCGCGTGCGGGACGCCTCCGGGACCGACCTGGTCATGGAGTACGTCCCCGGCCCGCGCATGTCGCAGGAGCTGGACGCCAAGCCGTGGCGCGCGGGTGCGCTGGGCCGCGAGCTGGCCGAGCTGCACCGCTGCCTGGACGACGTGCCCGCCCCGGACTTCCTGCCCGGCGACGGCTGCCTGCTGCACCTGGACCTGCACCCCGGCAACGTCGTCCTCGGTCCCGCCGGCCCGGTGGTCGTGGACTGGGCCAACGCCGCCCGGGGCGACCGCAAGGTGGACGTCGCGCTGAGCTGGCTGGCCATCGCCGTCGCCCCGCTGCGCCCGTTCAAGCGGCTCGCCCGCAGCCTGATGATGAAGAGCTTCCTGGCGGGCGTGGACGTCGAGGTGCGTCGGGCGATGCCCGCCGCCGCCGCGATCCGGCTGGCCCGGCACGCCCGGGACGCCGCCGAGGTGGACGCGGTGAACCGCCTCGTCGCCCGGTGCAGCGACTAGCCTGGGCCGCATGCCCGACCGACTCTCCGCGCTGGACGCCTCGTTCCTGTACCTGGAGGACTCCACGACGCCGATGCACGTCGGTGGGGTCGCGGTGTTCCGCCGGCCGAAGGCGGGCTTCGACTACGACCGGCTGGTCGACCTGATCGAGCAGCGGCTCTCGCTGGTCCCGCGCTACCGGCGGAAGGTCGTGCACGTGCCCGGCCGGCTGGCCCGCCCGGTGTGGGTGGACGACCCGGACTTCGACGTCACCTACCACGTCCGCCGCTCCGCGCTGCCCAAGCCGGGCACCGACCGCCAGCTGCACGACCTGGTGGCGCGCCTGATGTCCCGGCCGCTGGACCACGCCCGGCCGCTGTGGGAGATCTACTTGGTCGAGGGCCTGGAGCGGAACCGCACGGCGGTGATCACCAAGACCCACCAGGCGATGGTGGACGGCATCGGCGCGCCCGAGATCGGCCAGGTCATCCTGGACGTCTCGCCCACGCCCCGCCCGCCGGTGGAGTCGCTGTGGATGCCGCAGCCCGAGCCCAGCTCCCTGCAACTGGTCGCCGACGCCGTCGCCGAGGTCGTGCAGCGGCCCGGCGAGCTGGTGGAGAACGTCCGCTCGGCCGCCATGGACACCGTCGCCACGGTCCGCAAGGTCGCCGGCGCGCTGGGCGGCCTGGCCTCCGCCGTGCGCACCGCCGCCACCCCGGCCCCGGGCAGCCCGCTGAACGTGCGGATCTCGCCGCAGCGCCGGTTCGCCGTCGCCCGCACCCGGCTGGACGACCTGCGCGCCATCCGCCGCGTCCACGGCGGCACGGTCAACGACGCCGTCCTGGCCGTCCTGTCCGGCGCGCTGCGGACGTGGCTGCTCTCGCGCGGCGAGGTCGTCGCCGGGCACACGACCATGCGCGCGATGGCCCCGATGTCGGTCCGCGACGACGACCAGAACGGCAGCCGGGTCTCGGCCTACCTGGTGGACCTGCCGGTCGGCGAACCCAACCCGGTCGTGCGGCTGCACCACGTCAGCCACGCGATGCGCGCCCACCAGGAGTCCGGCCACTCGGTGGCGGCGGAGACCCTGGTCCGGTTCTCCGGCTTCGCGCCGCCGACCCTGCACGCCCTGGGCGCGCGGGCGGCCAGCTCGTTCTCGCGGCGGCTGTTCAACGTGGTGGTGACCAACGTGCCGGGGCCCCAGGTGCCGTTGTACGCGGCGGGGGCGAAGATGACCGAGATGTTCCCGGTCGTGCCCCTGGCCAAGAACCAGGCCCTGTCGATCGGGGTCACGTCCTACGACGGCGGGGTGTACTTCGGGCTCAACGCCGACCGGGACGCGATGTCCGATGTGGACGTCCTCGCGGCGATGGTCGAGGAGTCGGTGGAGGAACTGATGGGGACGGTGTCTTGATGAGGGTGTACCTCCCGGCGACCGTGGCGATGCTGCGCGACCTGGTGGAGCAGGGCGTGTTCACGCCCGTGGGCGGCACCGGCTTCGCGCTGACGCCCGCGCTGCGCGAGTCCTACGCGACCGGCGACACCGAGGAGCTGGAGTACTCGGCGATGCTCGACGCGGCGCGCGCGTCCCTGCGGCTGATCGCGGCCGAGGAGAAGGGCGTGCCCCGGCGGGCGGTGGTGTCGGTGGACGTCGAGGGCGTGGAGCTGCGCCCCGACCTGGACTTCTCCGTGGTGAAGGTGACCGGCCCGGTGCCGGTGAAGAAGATCGCCGCGATCCACCTGGACACCTCCGACGCGGAGGACGCCGTGCGCGAGGCCGCCGAGGTGGTGGACGCGGCGGACCTGGGCGACCCGGACGCCGAGTTCGCGCTGGGCGAGGCGGAGGACCACGAGCTGGCCTGGTACGCGCCGCAGGAGCTGCCGTTCGTGCTCGAACTGATGTAGGGGCTACATGCCGGGCGCGGGCTCCCACAGCTCGACCCGGTTGCCCTCGGGGTCCACGACCCAGCCGAACTTGCCGTACTCGGAGTCCTCGGTCTGCGGCAGCACCTCGACGTTGCGCGCGCGCAGCCGCGTGAGCAGGGCGTCGAGGTCGTCCACCCGGAAGTTGACCATGACGCGCTGCCCGGGTTCGCCGAAGTACTCGGTGTCGTTGGCGAACAACGCGAACGTCGTGGTCTCGTCGGCGGTCCAGTGGAAGGTCACCGCGCCGTGCCCGGACATCGGCACGCCGAGGTGCTCGCGGTACCACCCGGCCAGCCGAACCGGGTTGCGCGCACGCAGGAAGACGCCGCCGATGCCGGTCACTTTCGCCACGGCTGCGCACCGTACTACCGCGTGCCACGATGACGGCATGGACGCGGTCACCTCCGTACCCGTGCCGGCCAACGAACCCGTGCGGGGCTACGGCCCCGGCTCCCCGGAGCGGGAGTCGCTGCGCCGCCGGATCGCCGAGCTGGAGGGCGAGTCGCCCGAACTGACCATGACCGTCGGCGGCGTGCGGCGGATGGCCGGCGGCGACCGCTTCGACGTGGTCCAGCCGCACGACCACCGGCACGTCCTGGGCGTCTGCGCGCAGGCCACCCAAGCCGACGTCGCCGACGCGGTGACCGCCGCCCGCGCCGCCGCCCCGGCCTGGCGGGACCTCCCGTTCGACGAGCGCGCCGCGGTGCTGCTGCGCGCGGCCGACCTGCTGGCCGGCCCCTGGCGGGACACCCTCAACGCGGCGACCGTCCTGGGCCAGTCCAAGTCCGCGCAGCAAGCCGAGATCGACTCGGCGTGCGAGCTGATCGACTTCCTGCGGTTCAACGTCCACTTCGCGAGCCGGTTGCTGGCCGAGCAGCCGGGATCCGCCCCGGGCCAGTGGAACCGCTTCGACCACCGGCCGCTGGACGGGTTCGTCGTGGCGATCACCCCGTTCAACTTCACCGCGATCGCCGGGAACCTGCCGCCGGCGCCGGCGTTGATGGGCAACACGGTGGTGTGGAAGCCGTCGCCGACGCAGCAACTGGCCGCCCACCACACGATGCGGTTGCTGGAGGCGGCCGGCCTGCCGCCCGGGGTGGTCAACATGGTCACCGGCGACGGGCGGGCGGTCAGCGAGGTCGCCCTGGCGGACCCGTCGTTCGCGGGCTTGCACTTCACCGGGTCCACCCGGACGTTCAAGGCGTTGTGGCGGACGATGGCGGACAACCTGGACACCTACCGCTCGTACCCGAGGGTCGTGGGGGAGACCGGCGGCAAGGACTTCGTGGTGGCGCACGCGTCCGCCGACCCCGACGCGGTGGTGACGGCGCTGGTCCGGGGCGCTTTCGAGTACCAGGGCCAGAAGTGCTCGGCCGCGTCCCGCGCGTACATCGCGAGGTCGGTGTGGGACAAGACCCGCGATCACCTGGTGGACGTCACGAAATCCCTGTCCTACGGCGATGTCACGGACTTCCGCCACTTCGGCGGCGCGGTGATCGACGCGAGGGCGTTCGCCAAGCACCGCGACGCCCTGACCGCCGCCCGCGCCGACGACACCGTCGAGGTGCTCGCGGGCGGCACGTGCGACGACTCGGTGGGCTACTTCGTGGACCCGACCGTCCTGGTGGGCACCGACCCCCGCAACGACGTCTTCACCACCGAGTACTTCGGCCCGATCCTGTCGGTGTTCGTCTACGAGGACGACGAGTACACCGACGTCCTGGACGTCGTGGACGGCTCGACGCCGTACGCGTTGACCGGCGCGGTGTTCGCGACCGACCGGGTGGCGGTGGAGCGGGCGAGCCGGTCGCTGCGGTTCGCGGCGGGCAACTTCTACGTCAACGACAAGCCGACGGGCGCGGTGGTGGGGCAGCAGCCGTTCGGCGGCAGCCGGGGGTCGGGGACCAACGACAAGGCCGGCTCGATGTTCAACCTGATCCGGTGGACCAGTCCGCGCACCATCAAGGAGACCTTCGTGCCCCCGACCACCCACACCTACCCGCACATGTCCTGACCGGTCACGCGGGTCCGCTCGGCCCGCCGAACCAGCGGGTCAGGTGGTCGGCCAGGTCCCGTTGGTCGTCGCCGACCCAGGCGACGTGACCGTCCGGGCGGAGCAGGAGGGCCGGCACGTCCAGCGCCGCGGTCGGGTCGGCGAGGTGGTCCACCCGGTCCGACCAGCCGCCCGCGGTGAGGTGTCCGGTGCGGTCGAGCAGCAGACCGCGACCGGCGTGCAGCAGGTCGTAGAGGCGGCCCCCGCGCACGGCGGTGTCGGGCAGGCGGCGGCCGACCAGGTCGTGGACCCCGTCCGCGCCGCCGTAGCGGAGGTCGATCGCGGTGATCTTCCCGATCAGGTGGCGGTTCACCCGGTCGAACGCCATCAGCTCGGTGAGCAGTCGGCGCACGGCCCGCGGACCGGGTTCCGGGGACAGCAGCTCCACCTGGGCGCGGGTGTTGTCCAGCACGGCTTCGGCGACGGGGTGGCGTTCGGCCTGGTAGGTGTCCAGCAGGCCGGCCGGGGCGTGGCCGAGGACGTGCGCGGCGAGCTTCCAGCCGAGGTTGAAGGCGTCCTGGACGCCCAGGTTGAGGCCCTGCCCGCCGATGGGCGGGTGGACGTGCGCCGCGTCGCCGGCGAGCAGCACCCGCCCGACGCGGTAGCGCTCGGCCAGGCGGGTGGCGTCCCCGAAGCGGGACAGCCAGCGGGGGGAGTGGACGCCGAAGTCGGTCCCGGCGACGGCGCGCAGTTGTCGGCGGAAGTCTTCGAGGGTGGGCGGTTGGGTGCCGATCCCGTCGGCGGGGACGATCACGCGGTAGCGGCCCTCGCCGAAGGGCTGGAGGCTGAACGACCGGTGGACCTCCTGCGCCTCGGCCACCTTGGCGGCGATCTCCTCGGGCGGTGCGGTCACCGCCAGTTCACCCATCAGCGTCTCGTTGCGCGCGGGTTCGCCGGGGAAGCCGACGCCGAGCAGCTTGCGCACCGTGCTGCGCGCGCCGTCGCAGCCGACCAGGTAGCGGGCGCGGAGCCGTTCCCCGTCGGCGAGTTCGACGGTCACGCCGTCGCCGTCCTGGCTGAAGGCGGTGACCGCGCGGCCGCGCCGGACCTCCGCGCCCAGCCGGGTCGCGTGGTGTTCGAGCAGGTCCACGACGACCGGCTGCGGGATGCCGACCAGGTAGGCGTGTGCGGAGTCCAGGTCGTCGGGGACCGGACCCGGGATGGCGGCGAAGAAGCCGGCGGCGGGACGTCGTCGGCCGCGTTCGAGGACGCGGTCCAGCAGGCCGCGCATGGCCAGCAGTTCGAGCGTGCGGATGTGCAGGCCGACGATGCGGACGGGCGAGGTGGGCTCGGTGTCCTGCTCCAGGACGAGCACCCGCACGCCGTGCAGCCGGAGTTCGGCGGCCAGCACCGCGCCGGTGGGTCCGCAGCCGACGACGACCACGTCGGTGGAGGGGGTCATGGGTGGTGCCTTTCGGGAGTGCCTTGGGGGGAGGCGCTCCCGGCGACACCTGCGTCAGTCGCCGGCCGTGACGGGGAGGGGGAGCACCCACAGCGCTGCAACGGTCATGGGTCTCACCTCCTCGGGCGGGGTCACGGTTCGACGGCAAGCTACAAGCGCGGGCCCGCGCCGTCCAACGGGTTTCGCGGACCGCGCCGTCCAACGGGTTTCGCGGGCCCGCACCGCCCAACGGGTTTCGCGGCGCGGCCCAACGGGTCGCGCCGCGCGGCCCGGCGGCGTCCAGTGGGTGCTGCGGCGCGAGGCGTGGCGGCTAGTCGTATTCCTCCAGCTTGCCGCGCGACTCCAGGAGCCGGCGCAGCGACGCCAGCCGGCCCGGCGACGCGGCGCCCGTGGTCACCAGCTCGTCCAGCATGCAGTCCGGGTCGTCCGGCGGACCCAGGTGGCCGCAGCCCGACGGGCACTCCTCGGCCATCTCCTTCATGTCCGGGAACGCCTTCACGATGTCGTCCGGCGTGATGTGGGCCAGGCCGAACGACCGGATGCCCGGCGTGTCCACCGCCCACCCGCCCTCCGGCAGCGGCAGCGCCACCGCCTGGGTCGAGGTGTGCCGGCCCTTCCCGACCCCGCTCACCACGCCGACCGCCCGGTTCGCGTCCGGCACCAGCTTGTTCACCAGGGTGGACTTGCCGACGCCGGAGTGGCCGATCAGCGCGGAGACCTTGTCCACCAACCGTTCCCGCAACTCGCCGGGGTCCACGTCGGACCGGGTGACCACCACCGGCACGTTCAGCTCGGAGTACGCCGCCAGCAGCTCGTCCGGCGCGGCGAGGTCGGACTTCGTCAAGCACAGCAACGGTTCCAGCCCGCCGGCGTAGGCGGCCACCAGGCACCGGTCGATGAACCCGCGCCGGGGTTCCGGCTCCGCCAGCGCCGACACGATGACGAGCTGGGCGGCGTTGGCGACCACGACCCGTTCGAACGGGTCGGTGTCGTCGGCGGTCCGCCGCAGGACCGACGTGCGGTCGGCCACCCGCACGATGCGGGCCAGCGTGTCCGGCGCGCCGGACGTGTCCCCGACCAGGCCCACCCGGTCGCCCACCACCACCGGGGTCCGGCCCAGCTCCCGGGCCCGCATGGCGGTGACCAGGCGGTCCGGGTCCTCCTCCACCGCGCACGTCCACCGGCCGCGGTCCACGCCCACGACCATCGCGGGGACCGCGTCGGAGTGCTCCGGCCGGCGCTTGCTGCGGGGGCGGGTCCCCTTGCCGGGGCGCACCCGCACGTCGGACTCGTCCAGCCGCCGCCAGTCGCGCGCCACGGTCAGCGTGCTCCCAGCATCGACGCCCACATCCCCGGGAAGTCGGGGATGGTCTTGGTGGTCGAGCCGATGTCGTCCACCGCCACCCCCTCGACCACCAGGCCGATGATCGCGCCGGCGGTGGCCATGCGGTGGTCCGCGTACGCCTGCCAGACGCCGCCGTGCAGGGGCGCGGGCGTGACGACCAGGCCGTCCTCGGTCTCCTCGGCCCCGCCGCCCAGGCGGTTCACCTCGGCGGCGAGCGCGGCGATGCGGTCGGTCTCGTGGCCGCGGATGTGGGCGACGCCGCGCACCCGCGTGCGGCCCTCGGCCAGCGCCGCCAGGGCCACCACGGTCGGGGTCAGCTCGCTCTCGTCGCGCAGGTCGAGGTCCACGCCGGTCAGGCGGTCCGGGCCGCGCACGGTCAGGCCGCGCCCGTCCACGACCACCGTGCAGCCGAACCGCTCCAGGATGTCCTTGACCGCCGCGCCGGGCTGGGTCGTCACCGCGGGCCACCCCGGGATGGTGACCTCGCCGCCGGTGACGGCCGCCGCCGCCAGGAACGGCATCGCGTTGGACAGGTCCGGCTCGATCGCGTAGGTCCGCGCCGCGATCGGGCCCGGCTCGACGCGCCACTGGTTCGGCGTCGAGTCGTCCACGGTGACGCCGGCCTCGCGCAGCATCGCCACCGTCATCTCGATGTGCGGCAGGGACGGCACGGGCTTGCCGTCGTGCACGACGGTCACCCCGCTCTCGTACCGGGCCCCGGACAGCAGCAGGCCGGACACGAACTGCGACGACGCCGACGCGTCGATGGTCACCTGACCGCCCGGCAGACCGCCCTTGCCGTGCAGGGTGAACGGCAGCGCGTCGCCGACGACGTCCGCGCCCAGCGCGCGCAGCGCGCCGAGGATGGTGCCCATCGGCCGGACCCGCGCGTGCTCGTCGCCGTCGAACACGACCTCGCCCACGGCCAGCGCGGCGGCGGGCGGCAGGAACCGCATGACCGTGCCCGCGAGACCGCAGTCCACCGCCGCCGGGCCGTGCATCGGCAGCGGTGTGACCAGCCAGGAGCCGTCCGGACCGTCGGTGATCTCCACGCCCAGCGACCGCAGCGCGGCGGCCATCAGGAGGGTGTCGCGGCTGCGCAGCGGCGCGTGCAGCGCGGACGGGCCGTCGGCGAGCGCGGCCAGGACCAGGGCGCGGTTGGTGATCGACTTGGAGCCGGGCACGGGTACCGTCGCGTGCACGGGGCCGTCGGCGGTGGGAGCGGACCACTGCTGAGTCATGGCCTGATGATTCCGCATCGGGTGGTCGACGGCTCGCACCGGTCGTGACGACGTGCGACGATGACCATTCGGAGGTGATCGGTTGTGTGCGGCAGGTACGCCTCCACCAAGAACCCGGCCCTGCTGGCGGCGGAGTTCGACGCGGTGGACGGCACCGAGGGAGATGCCCCGAACCCCGACTACAACGTGGCGCCCACCAAGCCGGTGCTCGCCGTCGTCGAACGCCACCCGCGCGACGACGAGGGCAACCCGGACCCGGACGTCCTGGAGCGCAGCATCCGCGTGATGCGCTGGGGCCTGGTGCCGCACTGGGCCAAGGACCTGTCCGGCGCGGCCAAGATGATCAACGCGCGGGCGGAGAGCGTGCTGGACAAGCCCGCCTACCGCGACTCGGCGGCCAAGCGGCGGTGCCTGGTCCCGGCCGACGGCTGGTACGAGTGGCAGCCCGGCGAGGGCCGCAAGCAGCCGTACTTCATCAACCCCGGCGACGGGTCGAGCCTCGCGATGGCGGGCATCTGGTCGGTGTGGTGGCAGCAGGAGGGCGACGAGCGCAAGCCGATCATCACCTGCGCCGTGCTCACCACGGACGCCATCGGCGAGATGACCCAGGTGCACCACCGGATGCCGCTGGTGCTGCCGCCGGACCGCTGGCACGACTGGCTCAACCCCGACAGCACCGACCCGAAGGCGTTGCTGACCCCGGACCTGGACCTGGTGAACTCGCTGGAGCTGCGGCCGGTGTCGATGAAGGTCAACAGCATCAAGAACAACGACCCGTCCCTGGTCGAGCGGGTGTCGCTGACCGAGGACCAGGCCCCCGAGCCCACCCTGTTCGAGCTGAAATGACGGCTCGGACGGTCCAGACGCCCTACGGCCCCGCGCGGGCCGAGCTGCACTGCGCGCCGGAGGGCCGGGCGGGGCTGTTGCTCGGCCACGGCGCGGGCGGCGGCATCGCGGCCCCGGACCTGGTGGCGGCGACCCGCGCGGCCGTGGACGTCGGCGTGCACGTGGCCCTGGTCGAGCAGCCCTACCGGGTGGCCGGCCGCCGCGCGCCCGCGCCCGCGAAGCAGTTGGACGCGGCGTGGCTGGCGGTGGCCGAGGACCTGGGCGAGACGTGGTTCGACGAGGTGCCGCTGCTGTTCGGCGGCCGGTCGTCGGGGGCGCGGGTGGCGTGCCGGACGTCGGCGGAGGGCCAGGCGGTGGCGGTGCTGTGCCTGGCGTTCCCCGTGCACCCGCCGGGCAAGCCGGAGAAGTCCCGGATGGACGAGCTGTCCGGCATCGAGGTGCCCGCGCTGGTGGTGCAGGGCGAGAACGACCCGTTCGGCCGCCCGGACCCGGCCCACCACCGCGAGGTGGTCCTGCTCAAGGGCGACCACAACCTCAAGGCGGACCTGGAGGGCGTCCACCGGGTCGTCGGCGAGTGGCTGGACCGCATCCTCCGCCCGCTGGACTGACCGTTCGGGTGCACATGCGCCCCGAGGGCTCGAAATCCTGGGCCGGGATGTCGTACTAGGCCGAGATGTCCGCCACGACCGCCTGGGTGAGCCTGGCCAGCTCGTCCGGCGCGATCTCCACCTCCAGGCCGCGGCGGCCGGCCGAGCAGTAGACGGTGTCGAACCGGTGGGCGGAGGCGTCCAGGACCAGCGGCAGGCGCTTCTTCTGGCCCAGCGGCGAGATGCCGCCCGCGACGTACCCGGTGGCGCGCTCGGCGGCGGCGACCTCGGCCATCTTCGCCTTCTTGCCGCCCACGGCCGCGGCCAGCGCCTTCAGGTCCAGCTGGCCGGTGACCGGGACCACGCCGACGGCCAGCTTGCCGTCCACCTCGGCCACCAGGGTCTTGAACACCCGTTCGGGCTCGACGCCCAGGGCCTCGGCCGCCTCCAAGCCGTACGACTCGTGCCGGGGGTCGTGGTCGTAGGCGTGCAGCTTGTGGGCCACCTTCTGCTTGTCCAGCAACGCGGTGGCGGGCGTCCCACGTCCGGCCATGGGCGCGGACCCTAGCGGATCACCGGGAATGCCCGCGCACGGGTTCGCGTTGTGGCGAGCGTGGCAACCGAGGTGATGGAACAGCAGGTCAGCAGGCCCGTCGGGGCGCGACCGCCGCGTGGCTCGGCTCACTGCCGTCCGGGCGACCGCCGCGTATCCTCGAACGCGTCCCAGACGGCTTCGACCACCAAGCGGTGGGAAGGGAGCGCGGTGCCAGCCACGCGAACGCAGGACACGCCCACAGCGGACGAGACGACGGCCGAGCGCGCGGCGAGGTTCGAGCGCGACGCGATGCCGTTGCTCGACCAGCTCTACTCGGCGGCCCTGCGGATGACCCGCAACCCCGCGGACGCCGAGGACCTGGTCCAGGAGACCTACCTCAAGGCCTACGCGGCCTTCGCGTCCTTCTCGGAGGGCACGAACCTCAAGGCCTGGCTGTACCGCATCCTCACGAACACCTACATCAACGGGTACCGCAAGAAGCAGCGCCAGCCCGTCCAGCAGCCGACCGACGAGATCACGGACTGGCAGCTCGCGCAGGCCGAGAGCCACACATCCACCGGCCTGCGCTCGGCCGAGATGGACGCGATGGACCGCCTGCCCGACTCCGACGTCAAGGAAGCCCTCCAGCGGCTGCCGGAGGAGTTCCGCATCGCGGTGTACCTGGCGGACGTCGAAGGCTTCGCCTACAAGGAGATCGCAGACATCATGGGCACCCCCATCGGCACCGTGATGTCCCGGTTGCACCGGGGCCGCAGGCAGCTTCGCGACCAGTTGGCCGACGTCGCCCGGGAGCGCGGCTTCCTGCGCGGCGCCCGGCAGGAGGTGGCGGGTCGATGAGCTGCGGCGAACCGCACGAGACGGACTGCTCGGAAGTCCTGTCCGAGGTGTGGCTCTTCCTGGACCACGAGTGCGACCAGAAGCGGCGCGAGCTGCTCCAGACGCACCTGGAGGAGTGTCACCCGTGCCTGGAGGAGTACGGGATCGAGGAGCACCTCAAGGCGCTGCTCGCCAAGAAGTGCGGCGGCGAGCACGCGCCGGAGGAGCTGAAACGGCGGCTCCGGGCGCGGATCCACCAGACGACGGCCGAGGGCGGTCGGGTGGACGTGTCCGTGGAGGTGACCGACGTCGAGGTCAAGGCCGTCGGGATCAAGGACGTTGAGGTCAAGGGCAAGGACGTCGGGATCGCGAGCAAGTCGGACGCTTGAGGCCGGCTGGTCGGCCGGTCGAGTGCCCTTGGAACGGCGAAGGCCCCGGAGCGGTCGCTCCGGGGCCTTCGCGCGAGCCCGAGATGATCAGGCGTTGGGGCGCTTCCCGTGGTTGGCGCCGCCCTTCTTGCGGTCGCGGCGCTTGCGGGCACGCTTCGACATGGCGTTCTCCTTGTAGCTCGGACTGCCTCGACACAGTGTCTCACCCGGTCGGCCTGACCTGGCGCGGGGGCGCGGTCGTGGTTGGATTGGGGGCGAGGAGCGGAGGGTGCGATGGCCGAGGAGATCCGGGCGGAGATCGTCGCCAACGTGGCGAGGGTCGACGTGCGCGTGGGTGACGAGGTCACCGGCGGGACGACCGTCGTGCTCCTCGAAAGCATGAAGATGGAGATCCCCGTCCTGCCCGAGGGGCCCGGCCGGGTCTCGCGCATCAGCGTCAAGGAAGGCGACGTCGTGCAAGAGGGCGACCTGATCGCGGTGGTGGAGTAAAGCTGTCCACGCTCACCGACCTGCTGGCCGAGCACACCAAGCTCTCCGGATCGGCCGTCGACCACCTCCAGCTCGTGGTGGCCGAGTGGCAGCTGCTGTCCGACCTGTCCTTCGCCGACTTCCTGCTGTGGGTGCCGCTGGACGACACCACGTTCCTGTGCGTCGCCCAGGCCCGCCCGACGACCGCCCCCACGGCGCACCCCGAGGACGTCGTGGGCAGCACCGTGGACGTCGAGGAGCACCCCCAGCTGCGCCGCGCCATGGCCGAGTCCCGGATCTGCCGCGAGGAGGACCCGCGCTGGCACCTGGGCGTGCCGGTGCGCCGGGAGGCCATCCCCGTGCGGCTCGGGTCCGAGGTCATCGCCGTGCTCAGCCGGAACACGAACCTGGCCGTGCCGCGCGTGCCGAGCCCGTTGGAGATCTCCTACCTGGGCAGCGCGGCCGACCTGTGCCAGATGATCTCGGACGGGACGTTCCCGACCACCGAGCCGTCGCCCGACGTGCACACCAGCCCACGGGTGGGTGACGGCCTCATCCGGTTGGACGCGTCCGGGGCGGTCGTGTTCGCCAGTCCCAACGCGTTGAGCGCCTACCACCGGATGGGGCACGCGTCCGACCTGGTGGGGGTGCACCTCGCGCCGTTGACGCGGTCGCTGATCGGGGACCCGTTCGACGCGACCGAGGTCGCCCAGCGCATCCGGATGGCGTTGGACGGGCAGCCCAGCATGCGGATCGAGGCGGAGAGCCGGCGTGGCGCGGCGGTGCTGTTCCGGGCCCTGCCGCTGAGGCCGCGCGGGTCGGCGGCGGGCGCGTTGGTGCTGTGCCGGGACGTGACGGAGGTGCGGCGGCGGGACCGGGCGTTGCTGTCCAAGGACGCGACGATCCGCGAGATCCACCACCGGGTGAAGAACAACCTCCAGACCGTGGCCGCGCTCCTGCGCTTGCAGAGCCGCCGGACCAGCAGTGAAGAGGCCCGGGAGGCGCTGGCCGAGTCGGTGCGGCGGGTGACCTCCATCGCGATGGTGCACGAGACGCTGTCCATGTCGGTGGACGAGCGGGTGGACCTGGACGACGTGGTGGACAAGGTCATCCCGATGATGTCGGACGTCGCCGCCACGGAGTCGCAGGTCGTGGTGCGGCGGGAGGGTCCGTTCGGGATCGTGCCGGCCGAGCTGGCGACGCCGTTGGTGATGGTGCTGACGGAGCTGGTGCAGAACGCGTTCGAGCACGCTTACGCCGCGGGCCAGCGCGGTGAGGTGGTCGTGCACGCGGAGCGGTCCGCGAAGTGGCTGGACGTGGTGATCTCGGACGACGGCAAGGGCCTCCCGCCGGGGTTCTCGCTGGAGCGGACGGACCGGCTCGGGTTGCAGATCGTGCGGACGTTGGTGGAGTCGGAGTTGCGCGGGAGTTTGAGCTTGCGGCGCCGGCCCAGGGGTGGGACCGAGGCTGTGTTGCGCGTTCCTCTTCGTGCACGTCGCTGACTGCTTGAGCTGGACGCGCTGCGCGCTCTTGGGCGGGTCGGGCCGGTGTGCTGTCAAGATCAGAGCGAAGAGCGAAAAGCGGCGCTCGCCGCGCGGCAGGCCCCCGGGGGTGGAAGGGCGTCGGTTCGTCCCCCGCACGGCCTGCCGGAGGCAACCACCCTTTGGTCTTCTCCGCAACCGGAAAAGCTGGTTGCGGAGAAGACCAAAGCGCGGTTGGGCTGCG
>NZ_JBEZBW010000121.1:0-22851 GCF_040647305.1 Saccharothrix sp. NPDC042600
CGCCGAACCGGGCCGCCGAACCGGGCCGCCGAACCGGGCCGCCGAACCGGGCCGCCGAACCGGGCCGCCAAACCGGGCCGCCGAACCGGGCCGCCAAACCGGGCCGCCAAACCGGGCCGCCAAACCGGGCCGCCAAACCGGGCCGCCAAACCGGGCCGCCGAGCGGCGGGCCAGCGCGGCTGGCGCGGCGGGGGGCGGCGAGGGCGGCGCGGTCGTGGTTGCTCGGTCTGGCCGGGTTGGCGCTGGTGGCGCGCACTGGCCCGCGCAACGCGAGAGGCCCGCCCCCGGTGGTCGGGGACGGGCCTCGTCAGCGGCTTGCGCTCAGTGCTCGGAGGGCGCGTCCTTGCGGGGCTCCGGGGTCGCGCCGATGGGCAGGTCCAGGGTGAGCGGGCCGGCCTTCTCGAACAGGAAGGTCACGCGCACCGTCTGGCCCGGCCGCAGGTCGCCCTTGAAGTTCTTCAGCACGATCTTGACCTTGCCCGGCTCGCTCGGCTTCGCCGACACGGACACCGACGCCGACGGGTTCGCCGTCGTGGTCGGCGGGGCCGAGATGGACGTGCCCGACGCGGACGTGGTCGTCGTGGTCGTCGGCGAACCCGTGGTCGAGCCCGGGGTGGTGGTGCCGGAGGCCGCGGACGCCGAGGTCGTGGAGGCCGGGGACGACGTGGTCGTCTTGTGGCTGCCCGCGTCGTCCTGGTCCGCCTCGGCGCTGATGGCGGTGCCCGCCTCAAGGTCCCGGTCACCGGTGATCTCGGCCTCGGCCGACCGCTCGCTGGTCACCGACAGCAGCTTGTCCGCGTCACCGCCGTTGTTCGCGATGACCACCACGACCGGGGCGCTGTCGCCCTCCTCGTAGTACCCGTGCTCCACCGGGAACAACAGCTGCGCGTCGCGGACGGCGATGACGCCGACCGTCCCGCTCGCACCGTTGACGGCGGCCACCTGGGTGTCGGTCTGCGTGACCTGGCCCGCGCTGCAACCCGCAGCCGCGAGGCCGAGGCCGGCCGCCACTGCGGCCACGAGGGCCAGTCGGCGAGACGCTGGGGACTTCTGCGGTGCGCGACCCACGGCTGCTCGGATCCTTCCGGTGTGCTGACACAGGCGGGCCGTACCCGGCAGTACGCCGGTCGACCACCAGTCCAGGAGCCTAACGGGGCCTTCACCGGCCCACCTCATGTGGTGCCCCACAACACCCGCCACGACGTCCACTGTGGAGCAAGATCGACCTGGGCCGTTGCACGTCGCCGGGTGGTTTGTCAACCCCCCTCGTGGCCCTGACCTGCGCGAACTGATCTCCGGACGCCGAAGAGGGGATTGCTCGACGTGTTAGGATGGGGTTAGCGAAAGGGGCAGAGGACACATGGTTTTCAAGGTCGGAGAGACCGTCGTCTACCCGCACCACGGTGCCGCTCTCATCGAAGCAATCGAGACCCGTGTGATCAAGGGCGAGGAGAAGAAGTACCTCGTTCTGAAGGTTGCCCAGGGCGACCTCACGGTTCGCGTCCCCGCCGACAACGCCGAGATCGTCGGCGTGCGCGACGTGGTGGGCCAAGAGGGTCTCGACCGGGTCTTCGAGGTCTTGCGCGCTCCTCACACCGAGGAGCCGACCAACTGGTCCCGGCGGTACAAGGCCAACCTGGAGAAGCTCGCGTCCGGTGACGTGAACAAGGTGGCCGAAGTGGTGCGCGACCTCTGGCGGCGCGAGAAGGATCGCGGACTGTCCGCTGGTGAGAAGCGGATGCTGGCGAAGGCTCGACAGATACTGGTTAGCGAACTGGCGCTCGCCGAGGGCACCGACGAGGACAAGGCCGAGGTCCTCCTCGACGAGGTCCTCGCCACCGCGTCCTGACCCTCGACACTCGAAGAACAAGAACAACATGGGTGTGGTCGCGCTCGTGCCCGCGGCGGGCCGGGGAGAGCGGCTGGGTTACGGCGTGCCCAAGGCACTCGTCCCCGTCGACGGCGTTCCGTTGCTGGTCAGAGCGGTGCGCGGCCTGTTCGAGGCGGGTTGCGTGCGGCACGTGGTCGTCGCCGCGCCACCGTCCGATGTGGACACAGTGAGAACCGTCACCGCCCCGTTGGCGCACGCCGGCGGGGCGGTGCACGTGCTCGCGGGCGGCGCGGAGCGGTCGGACTCGGTCCGGCTCGCGCTGGAGCACGCGTTGCGCGAGTTCCCCGACACCGACGTCGTCCTGGTGCACGACGCCGCCCGCGCGTTCACGCCACCGCACGTCGTCAAGGCCGTGGTGGACGCCGTTCGCGCAGGTCACCCGGCGGTCATCCCGGTGCTGCCGGTGGCCGACACGGTCAAGCAGGTCGATCCGGACGGTGTGGTGGTCGCCACGCCGGACCGGTCGGCCCTGCGCGTGGTCCAGACCCCCCAGGGCTTCGACGCCCGCACGCTGCTGCGCGCGCACGAGGCCGGTCTGCACGCCACGGACGACGCGGGCCTGGTGGAACGGCTCGGTGTGCCGGTCACCACGGTCCCGGGGCACCCGGACGCCATGAAGATCACCACCCCGTTCGACCTCGCGGTCGCGGAGGCGCTGCTCGTGGGAGGCCAGGAGTGAGGGTCGGCATCGGCTCCGACGTCCACCAGGTGGAACGGGGCCGGGAGTGCTGGATCGCCGGCCTCCGCTGGGAGGGCGTCGACGGGTGCGCGGGTCACTCCGACGGGGACGTCGCCGCGCACGCCCTGTGCGACGCGCTGCTGTCCGCCGCCGGACTGGGTGACCTCGGTGCGGTGTTCGGCACCAGCGACCCGCGCTGGTCCGGCCGGCACGGCGTCGAGTTCCTCGCCGAGGTGCGCCGGCTCCTGGCCGAAGCCGGCTGGCGCGTCGGCAACGCGTCGGTGCAGGTCATCGGCAACGCGCCGAAGGTCGGCAAGCGCCGCGACGAGGCGCAGGAGGTGCTGTCCGAGGCCGTCGGGGGTCCGGTGGCGGTGAGCGGCACCACCACGGACGGCCTGGGTCTGACCGGGCGCGGCGAGGGCATCGCGGCCATCGCCACCGCGTTGATCATCCCGCTAGCCTGAGGGTCATGGCGATCACCCTCAGCGCCGCGACGCGTGCCCTGGTCGACGGCCCCAACTACGCCACCATCTCCACCCTCAACGCCGACGGCAGCCCGCACAGCGCGGTCATGTGGATCACCCGCGACGGTGACGACCTGCTGTTCTCCACGCTGCGCGACCGGGTGAAGGAGCGCAACGTCCGCCGCGACCCGCGGGTGAGCGTCAGCGTGTGGGACCACCGCGACCCCGAGGTGTACGCCGAGATCCGCGGCACCGTCACGGTCACCGAGGACACCGACCGGGCGCTCGCCCACGCCCTGGCGCGCAAGTACACCGGCGGGGACTTCCCCGAGGAGGCCCCGGACAAGGTGCGCGTGGTGCTGCGCGTGACGCCGACCAAGGTCGCCGGCAACGCGGCGTGAGCACCCGCCGGGTGGCCGTGGCGAGCTTCGGCGGCACGGCGGCTCGCCACCCACCTGGTCGCCGCGCACGGGGCGGCGGCGGTGCCGAGTGTGGCGTGCGTCCTGCTCCTGCCGGAAACCTACAAAGCCAGGTCCAGACCAACTAGCGTGCGGTTGTGACGATCCGCGCCGTCCTCTTCGACTTCTCCGGCACGCTCTTCCGCCTCGAACACGAGTCCCTGACCGCGCACGCGGACCTGATGCGGGCGCTCACCGCGCCGGTCGGCCTGGACGAGAGCCTCGGCGTGGACCCCGACGAGTGGGAACGCCGCGACCTCGACGGCGACGTGCACCGCGACCTGCACCTCAAGGTCCTGGCGAAGGCCGGCGCGCCGGACCCGGCGGCGTTCTACGACCGGCTGGTCAGCCCGCCGTTCTGGCAGCCCTACCCGGACACCGCGCAGGCCCTGGGCACCGAGCTGCCGACCGCCGTGGTCAGCAACATCGCCTGGGACATCCGGACCGTGTTCGCCCGCCACGGCGTGCAGCACCGGGTGGACGAGTACGTGCTGTCCTTCGAGGTCGGCGTGGTCAAGCCGGACCCCAAGATCTTCCAGATCGCCTGCGAGCGCCTGGGCGTGCGCCCCAGCGAGGCGCTGATGATCGGCGACAGCGAGGAGGCCGACGGCGGCGCCGCCGCGGTGGGCTGCCGGGTCGCGATCGTCCCGCCGCTGGAGACCGCGCAGCGGCCCGGCGCGCTGCTCGACGTCCTCAAGGCGCACGTGGCATAGGCAACCGGCATAAGCACACAAAGCCGGGCGATTCAACCCCGGGTGGCCCACGCCCGTACCATCTTCACGTGAGCCTCCACCTCTATGACACCGCGAGCCGGCAGATGCGGGAGTTCGTCCCGCACGTCTCCGGAACGGCGTCGATCTACGTGTGTGGGGCGACGGTGCAGGGCGTGCCGCACATCGGCCACGTCCGCAGCGGCCTGAACTTCGACGTGCTGCGGCGCTGGCTCCAGCGCACCCACGACGACGTGCGGCTGGTGCGCAACGTCACCGACATCGACGACAAGATCCTCGCCAAGGCCGCCGACCACGGCCGCCCGTGGTGGGAGTGGGCGTACACGCACGAGCGCGCCTTCGAGGACGCCTACGCGGCCCTGGGCTGCCTCCCGCCGTCCTACGCGCCGCGCGCCACCGGCCACGTCACGCAGATGGTCGAGCTGATGCAGCGCCTCATCGACGCCGGTCACGCCTACGCGGCCGGGGGTGACGTCTACTTCTCCGTCACGTCCTTCCCCGAGTACGGCGCGCTGTCCGGGCAGAAGCCGGACGAGGTGCACCAGGGCGAGTCGGCGGCGCAGGGCAAGCGCGACCCGCGCGACTTCACGCTGTGGAAGGCCGCCAAGCCCGGCGAGCCGTCGTGGCCGACGCCGTGGGGCGCGGGCCGCCCCGGCTGGCACCTGGAGTGCTCGGCGATGGCCACCGCCTACCTCGGCGGCACGTTCGACATCCACGGCGGCGGCATCGACCTGGTCTTCCCGCACCACGAGAACGAGCAGGCGCAGTCCCGGGCGGCCGGCGACGGGTTCGCCAACTACTGGATGCACAACGCGTGGGTCACGCTCAGCGGCGAGAAGATGTCCAAGTCGCTGGGCAACACCGTGTCCATCCCGGCGATGCTGGAGAAGGTGCGCGCGCCCGAGCTGCGCTACTACCTGGTCGGCCCGCACTACCGGTCGACGATCGAGTACTCCGAGGAGGCGCTGGACGAGTCGGTGGCCGCCTACCGGCGGATCGAGTCGTTCGTGCGCCGCGTGGTCGAGCGGACCGGGGCCGTGGGCGTGGGCGAGCCGACGCGGCCGTTCGTCGCCGCCATGGACGACGACATGGGCACGCCGGGCGCGCTGGCCGCGATCCACAAGCGGGTCCGCGAGGGCAACACCGCGCTGGAGGCCGGTGACGACCTGGCCGCCCGGTCGGCGGCCGAGTCGGTGCGCGCGATGACCGCCGTGCTGGGCCTGGACCCGCTGGCGTGGGCGGACGTGTCCACCCGGGACTCGGGCACCCGCCAGGCACTGGCCACTTTGGTCGACCGTGTGCTGGAAGAGCGCACGAAAGCCCGCAAGGACAGGGACTTCGCGAGGGCCGACACCCTGCGCGACACCCTGCTCCTGGCCGGGATCGCCGTCGAGGACACCCCCGACGGTCCGTTGTGGACGCTGAAGGACGACTGACACCGTGGCAGGCAACTCCAAGCGCCGGGGCGCGATGCGCAACCCGGGCTCCAAGAAGGGCGCGGTCGTCGGTTCCGGCGGGCAGAAGTCCAAGGGCTTGCAGGGCAAGGGGCCGACGCCGAAGGCGTCCGAGCGGCCCAACCACCCGGCCTACAAGCGCGCGCAGGCCAAGGCGAAGGTCGAGCAGGTCCGCGGCCAGCGCCGCAAGGCCGCCGAGAACGCCCCGGAGACCGTCGCCGGCCGCAACCCCGTGGTGGAGTGCCTGCGCGCGGGCATCCCGGCGACCGCGCTGTACGTGGCGCTGGGCATCGACGCGGACGACCGGGTCGCCGAGGCGGTCAAGCTGGCCGCCGACCGGGGCATCTCCGTGCTGGAGGTGCAGCGCGGCGAGCTGGACCGGATCACCGGTGGCGCGATGCACCAGGGCCTCGGGCTCCAGGTGCCGCCCTACGAGTACGCCGACCCGCGCGAGCTGCTGGAGACCGCCCGCCAGTCGGGCACGCACCCGCTGCTGGTGGCGCTGGACGGCGTGACCGACCCGCGCAACCTGGGCGCCGTGGTGCGCTCGGCGGCGGCGTTCGGCGCGCACGGCGTGCTGCTGCCGCAGCGGCGTTCGGCGGGCGTCACGGCCGTGGCCTGGCGGACCAGCGCGGGCACCGCGGCGCGGATGCCGATCGCGATCGCCACGAACCTCACCCGCCAGCTCCGCGAGTGGGCCGAGGAGGGCCTGATGGTCGTGGGCCTGGACGCGGACGGCGACGTGGACGTCGACCACCTCGACCTGGCCACCGGGCCGCTGGTGGTCGTGGTCGGCTCCGAGGGCCGCGGCCTGTCGCGGCTGGTCAAGGAGACCTGCGACCAGACCGTGTCCATCCCGATGGCCTCGGGCGTGGAGTCGCTCAACGCGTCGGTGGCGGCCGGTGTCGTGCTGGCCGAGGTGGCGCGCAGACGGCGCGTCGAGGGGTGAGCGGACCCGGCGGCGGAGCCGCTCGGTGTGATGAACGGCGGTTTGTCACCCGATCGGCTTCCCGGGTGCCGTCCGGCGGCTAAGGTCTGCGCCGATGTCCTTCGCCACCCCGCTCTTCCTGTGGTTCTTCATGCCGGTCGTGCTCGCGGCCGTCCTCGTCGCACCCAGGAACCGGCGCAACGCGGTCGTCGCCGTCGCGAGCCTGCTGTTCTACGTCAGCGGCGCGGGCGGCACGACGGTCCTGCTGCTGGTCTGCATGGTCGCGAACTACCTCGCGGGCCGGCGGCTGGAGCCGGGCGCGCCGGGTGACCGCCGGCTGGTGCTGGTGGGCTCGATCTGCCTGAACCTGGGCGTGCTGCTGGTCTGGAAGTACGCCGGGTTCGCCACCGAGCAGCTGCACGACATCGCCTCGGTGGTCGGCGCGGACCTGCCGGTGGTGCACCTCGCGCTGCCGATCGGCATCTCGTTCTACACGTTCCACCACATCTCGTACGTGGTGGACGTGTATCGGGGCGAGCGGCCGGCGCTGCGCGACCCGGTCTCGTTCGTCACCTACATCGCGATGTTCCCGCAGCTGGTGGCCGGGCCGATCGTCCGGTTCCGCGAGATCGCCGACCAGTTGCCGCAGCCGCGCACGCACCGGTGGGACGACATCGCGGCGGGGTTCCCGCGGTTCGCGCTGGGCCTGTGCAAGAAGGTGATCATCGCCGACTCGCTGGCCCCGCTGGTGGACGCGTGCTTCGCCACGCCGGCCGACCAGATGACCACGGGCATCGCGTGGCTGGGCGCGATCGGTTACACGCTGCAACTGTACTTCGACTTCTCCGGGTACTCCGACATGGCGATCGGCCTGGGCCGGATGCTCGGCTTCCGGCTGCCGGAGAACTTCGCCCGCCCGTACTCCTCGGTGACCGTCACGGAGTTCTGGCGGCGGTGGCACATGTCGCTGTCGCGCTGGTTCCGCGACTACGTCTACATCCCACTGGGCGGGAACCGGACCGGCGTGCTGCGCACCTACCGGAACCTGGGCGTCGTTTTCGTGCTCACCGGTTTCTGGCACGGGGCGAACTGGACGTTCCTCGTGTGGGGTTTGTTCCACGGCGCGCTGCTCGTTCTGGAACGCCGTTTCGGATGGGATTCCGCGCCCGTGACCGCGCCCGCCCGAATTGGCCGGCGGGTCCTCACCATGCTCCTCGTGGTGATCGGCTGGGTGTTCTTCCGGGCACCCGACCTGGGTACCGCGTTCACAATCATCGGCCATCTGGTCGTGCCCGATTTCGGGTCCTTCACCGACGCCGTGTCGGCGGCGGCGACCAATCAGCGGATTGTGCTCCTGCTCGTCGCGCTGGCCATTGTGGTAATGCCCAGCCACCCCGTGACGGGCCCCTACCTGGAGTCCTCGCGCGACAAGATCGCCGTGGCCGCTAGGGTGTCCCTGATGACGGTGGGCGTCGCCTACGCCGCGATCCTGGTCGCGAGTGGCACGTTCAGCCCGTTCTTGTACTACCAGTTCTGATCAAACGCGGCGGGCCGCACGAACGCACTGGACCGGTCGGACCAGCGACTGCGACGACCAATGGAGGTCGACTTGACGCAGGGTAGGCGAGGTCGGCTCAGGACGGGTCACCTACGGTCAACTGTCAAGAATAGGTGCCCGGTTTTTCGCCATTGTAACTACTTTATGTAACCGACCTGGTCCGTTCGGGTACACACTGTGGTAGGACAGGGATTGCACAACCAGCAGCTTCTACCGTGCTAACCGAGGAAATAGTTACTCGGGTGGGGGTAACGTGACTCGCTCAACGGGGCCGACGAACCGGGAGCCGTGGTGACTTCCGGGGGGACCATCCGCGCGCTCGTGGGCAACCGCGAGTTCCGCGGCATGTGGATCGGCTCGACGGCGTCGACGTTCGGCGACCAGCTCGCGGCCGTCGCCCTGTCACTCCTGGTGTACGAGCGGACCGGGTCCCCCGCCTGGACGGCCCTCACCTGGTCGCTGACGCTGCTGCCGTCGCTCGTGTCCGGACCGCTGCTGGGCTGGATCGCCGACCGGTTCCCCCGACGCACGGTGATGGTGTCCTGCGCGTGGCTGCAGGCCGCGCTGGTCGGCCTGATGGCCGTGCCGGGCGTGCCGCTGTGGGTCATGATCGTGCTGCTGGTGCTCGTGCTGATGGTCGCCTCGCCGTTCCTGGCGGCCCAGGAGGCGAGCCTGCCCTCCGTGCTGCCGGACAAGCGCTACGACGACGGCGTGGCCCTGTTCGGGACGTCCACGGACGTGGCCCAGATGGCCGGCCTGGCCGCGGCGGGTTTCCTGGTGACCGCGACCAACGCGCACGTGGCGCTGGCGATCGACGCGGTGACGTTCGTGCTGGTCGCGCTGCTGGTGCAGTTCTCCGTGCGGCACCGGCCGGCCGCAGACCCGCTCGGGAAGGGGCATCGGGAGTCCGAAGACGGCAAAGGAGCTTTCGCTCTGCTCGTCACGGAACCGCGTCTGCGCTCTCTAATGGGTATGCGCCTTTTGGCCGGCATCGCGATGGTGCCCGAAGGGCTCGCCGTGCCACTGGCCGCGAGCCTCGACGCGGTATGGGCTGTCGGCCTCATCCTGGCCATCGAACCGGCCGCCAACGTGCTGGGCGTGGCCGTGCTGTTCCGGCTGGTCAGGGACCCGGCGAAGCGGGAGCGGCTGATCGGGCCGCTGGCCGTGCTGTCGCTCGCGCCGCTGGTGATGTTCGCGCTGAACCCCAACCTGACCTGGACGATCGCCCTGCTGGTGATCGCCGGCATGGCCGGGGCGTACCACACGCCGGCGCGGTCGGCGTGGATGCGCATCCTGCCCGACGCCTACCGCGGTCGGGCCTACGGCATCGCGCGGACGGCGCTGCGGTCCAGCCAGGGCGGAGGCATGGCGCTGGCCGGCGTGGTCGCGCACGCGATCGGCTCGGTGACGGCGACACTGGCGGGCGCCGGGGCCATCGGGGTGCTCCTCGCGGGGCACGCGACCGTAGCCTGGAACCGCGCACGTGCCAGGACCGACCCGAACGCGGTGATCACATGAAACGTACTCATCATGAATGGCGATTCTCATGACGAGGCGTTCGTGTGCCGTCCGCGAGAACGCACGCACGTACGGTGAAGTTTCCGGACCGGGCTCAAGGAGAGCGATGGGGTCACCACTCGCGGTTACGCATGGCAGACGCTCCTCTACGCGCGACTTGGGTACCGATGGGGGCCGTCGGGCCGCCGGGCCGGCGAGTAGCCGCGCGGCGGCGGCATGAGTGTAGGGGGGACGTGGTGAAGAACAGTTTGCCTGACCACGAGCCGTCCGCGACAGCCAGACGGCGTCTGGTGCGCAACTGGGACCTTTGGGCGCTGCGCCGTACCGCGATCGCCTACATCCTTTCCGTCGAACTGGCGGTGGCAATTGCGGCCGTTTGGCTGCTGACTACGCTCGGTTCCGCTCTCGCCACGGATTGGGTGCGGTTCGCCGCACTCGTGCTCGCCATCACGGTCCACCTGACGATCGTGCGGCGCGCCGAGGAATCCCGACGTGACGAATCGGCGGGTCCGTACTTCGACCTGACGTCGGTCTGGACTTTCGCGGCTGCCATCGTGCTGCCCGGGGGCATGGCCGTGCTGGTCGCCGTGTGGCTGCGGATCGTGCTGTGGCCGATCGCGCGTCGCCAGCCCTACCGGTTCGTTTTCACCTCCGCCCACATCGTGGCAAGCACGCTGCTGGCCAACGCCGCTGTCCACATGACGGGACTGTCGCTCGGGTCCTCGTCGGGTCAGGTCCTGCTGGACCTCGGGCTGCTCGGCGTGCTCGTGCTGGTGGCGGCGCTGTACTGGTTCGTGCAGGTGGCGTTGATGTCGGTGGCGCTGCGGATCGTGAACCCGCAGACCCGGTTCGTCGACGCGCTCGGGTCGCGCAACGACAACATGCTGGAGATGACCACGCTGGGCGTCGGCGCGATGCTCGGCATGCTGATCGCCACCCACTGGGTCGCGCCGCTGCTGCTGGTCGTGCCGGTGATCCTGGTCAACGCCCTGCTGCACCGCGCGTCGGAGCGGCAGGCGCACCTGGAGCGCTTGGTCGCCGAGCAGCACAAGGCGCACCTGCAGCTGACCAAGGACGCCCACACCGACTACCGGACGGGCCTGTTCAACACGACGGGCCTGAACGAGCACGCGGAGAAGCTGACCGCCGACTGCCGCCGCTCGGGGCGTCCGGTCACGGTGCTGGCGATCGACCTGGACCACTTCAAGCGGATCAACGACACGTGGGGCCACCCGGCGGGCAACGCGGTGCTGGCCGAGGTCGGGCGCATCCTGCGGGAGAAGCTGCGCCCCGGCGACGTGGCGGGTCGGGACGGCGGCGAGGAGTTCGTGGTGGTGCTGGCCGACACGGGCTTGGCGCAGGGCACGGCGATCGCCGAACGCGTGCGCGAGGCCATCGGCGAGATGTCGGTGGTGACGACGGACAAGCACCGCAACACGGTCACCCTGCGCGGCCGGAACCTGCCGGTGACCGAGGACGGGCCGGAGGTGCGGGCGATCTCGGCGTCCATCGGCGTGGCGGTGGTGCCGGACAACGGCGACTCCCTGGCGGTGGCCCAGCACAGCGCCGACGCGGCCCTCTACACCGCGAAGGAGAACGGCCGGAACCAGGTCCGGGTGGCCGGCATCGACATCCACGCCCGCCACCTACCCGCGCCGAGGGTGGACGAACCGGAAGTCAGCCGTTCGGCCTGAGCCCGTTCGAGCAGCCCGCCGGCGTCACTCGACCGGGACTTTTGTCGGTCCCCCCTGGGACAATGGAAACCGGGGGCCGGAGGCCGCGCCCAGCGCACCAGCCAAACCCAACCCAACCACCAACCCACCCCCACCGCCCACCCCCGCACGCCTGCACCCGCTCGCACTCGCCGGCCCGCCACCGCCGCCGACCCACCCGCGCCCGCCCGCCCGCGCCAGCCAACTCGCCCGCGCCAGCCCGCCGCCCGCCAGCCCGCCACTCGCGCCAACCAGCTCGCCCGCACCGGCCAGTCCTCGTCCACGAGCCGCCGCCCGCACCGACCCGCCCGCGCTGGCCACACCCGCCCGCCGGCCCCCGCCCAGTCCGCGCGGCCACCCGCGCCCACCGCCGGCGCGAGTTCGCCGCGCGCCGGCGCGAGTTCGCCGGGCGCGGCCTCCGGCCCCCGTCTCCATTCTCCCAGCGCCCACCGACAAAAACGCTCAGCCGACCCTCAGCCGAACCCTCAGCCGAGCGCCTGGCGGGCGTAAGCGCGCACGTCCGCGTCGCTGTCCCCCTGCGCCCGCACCAGCGCCGCCCGCACCGCCTCCTGCCCGGACCACCGCGCCAGCACCCGCACCGCCGCCTTCCGCACGTCCAGGTTCTCGTCACCCAGCGCCGCCACCACCCGCGTCGGGTCGCCCACCGCCCACACGGCACCGACCCGGACCCGCCAGGACGGATCACCCAGCGCGACCACGGCCACCGGCTCCAGCTCCGCGAACCCCGCGCCCGCCTCCAACGCCGCCGCCCGCACCAACGGGTCCGCGTCGTGCGCCAGCGCCACCAGGACGTCCGGCCGCGCGCGCAGCCCGCCCAACCCCTGGGCCACCAGCACGCGCAGCTCCCGCGCCGGGTCCCCGGCCACCGAGGCCAACAGCTCCGCCGACCGGAGCGCCACCAGCCCGCGGACCCCGGCCGCCCGCACCGCCGGATCCGGGTCGCGCACCGCCCGCGCGTAATCGGCCTCGGCCCCGAGCTTCAGCGCCCACAGCACCTCGACCGCCACCGCGCCCGGCGTCGCGGCCAGCGCCTCCCGCAGCGGCTCGCTCGGGGGCACCACCTCGACCAGTTCCCGCAACCCCGCGCCGGCCGCCGCCCGCACCCCCGGGTCCTCGTCGGACATCGCCCGCACCAGGGCGAACTCGAACCCCGGCGGCACGGCCTCGGTCAGCACCGCCAGCGCCGACCGCCGCACGGCCGGGTCCGGGTCCGCCAGGTACGGCGACAGGGTCGCCAGGTCCGGCTGCGCGTCGGTCAGCGCCAGCAGCTCCAGCAACCGCCCCGACGACACCTCCGCCGCACCACCCGACGACACCTCCGCCGCCGTCGCCACGGTCACCGCCCGGCCCGCCAGCACCTCGACCGACCCGGGCGGCGGGGTGAACCCCTCGACCGGCACCAGGTAGGGCGCCACGGGGCGCTTCACGAACTCCATCGCGCCGGCCGCGTTCTTGCGCAGGTTCAGGTGGTAGAACCACGAAGCGTCGTCCCGGCCGGGTGCGTCCACGCGGTCGTGGTAGAGGCCCCAGCGGCTCTCCGTGCGGGTCAGGGAGGCGTGCGCGGCCATCTCCGCGCAGTCCCGGATGAAGTGCACCTCGGCGCACCGCATCAGCTCGTGCGGCGTCCGCGCGCCCATCGCCGCGATCTCCGCCTTCATCCGCTCGAACGACTCCAGCGCCAGCTCCAGCCTCGTCCCGGACTTCGGCGGCGCCACGTAGTCGTTCACGAACCGCCGCAGCTTGTACTCGACCTGCGCCTGCGGCGGGCCGTCCGGGTGGCGCAGCGGGCGGTAGACCAGCTCGTGGGCGGCGGCGATCTGGTCCTCGGGCAAGGAAGGGGGAGCCTGAGCGGAAGCGGCGGCGTCCGCGCCGGCCAGGTCGCCGAACACGAACGCGCCGAGCATGTAGTTGTGCGGCACGCACGCCAGGTCGCCGGCGGCGTAGAGGCCGGGCACGGTGGTGCGGCCGTGGTCGTCCACCCACACGCCGGACGCCGAGTGCCCGCCGCACAGGCCGATCTCGGAGATGTGCATCTCCACGTCGTGCGTGCGGTAGTCGTGGCCGCGTCCACTGTGGAACGTGCCGCGCGTCGGCCGTTCCGTGGTGTGCAGGATGGTCTCCAGCGCGGCCACCGACTCCTCGGGCAGGTGCGTGGTCCGCAGGTAGACCGGTCCGCGTTCGGAGGCGATCTCCGCCGCCACCTCCGCCATCATCTGGCCGGACCAGTAGTCGCAGTCCACGAACCGCTCCCCCAGCGCGTTCACCTGGTACGCGCCGAACGGGTTGCCGACGTACGCGCACGCCGGCCCGTTGTAGTCCTTGATCAGCGGGTTGACCTGGAAGCACTCGATGCCCGACAGCTCCGCCCCGGCGTGGTAGGCCATCGAGTAGCCGTCGCCGGCGTTGGTCGGGTTCTCGTAGGTCCCGTAGAGGTACCCGCTCGCCGGCAGCCCGAGCCGGCCGCACGCGCCGGTCGCCAGGACCACGGCGCCGGCGGACACCACGACGAACTCGCCGGTGCGGGTGTTGAACCCGACCGCGCCGACGGCCCGCCCCTCCGCCACCAGCACCCGCACCGGCATCACGCGGTTCTCGATGCGGATGCGCTGCCGCATCGACCGTTCCCGCATCACCCGGTACAGCACCTTCTTGACGTCCTTGCCCTCGGGCATCGGCAGGACGTACGAGCCGGACCGGTGCACCTGCCGGACGTGGTACTCGCCGTCGGCGTCCTTCTCGAACTTGACCCCGTACCGCTCCAGCCGCCGCACCATGTCGTGCCCGCGGGTGGCGGTCTGCAGCACCGTGCGCTGGTCGACGATCCCGTCGTTGGCGCGGGTGATCTCGGCGACGTAGTCCTCCGGCGACGCCTTGCCGGGGATGACGGCGTTGTTCACCCCGTCCATGCCCATCGCGAGCGCGCCCGAGTGCCGGACGTGGGCCTTCTCCAGCAGCAGCACGGACTTGCCGTGCTCGGCGGCGGTGATCGCGGCCATCGAGCCGGCCGTGCCGCCGCCGATCACCAGGACGTCGCAGGACAGCTCGACCCGGTCGGCCGGCGCGGGGACCTCCATCAGCCCATCACCGCCGCCAGGATCGCCTCGCGCGCCACGTCGACCTCGCCCGCGCCGAGCACGACCACCCGGTCGCCCAGCAGCACGGCCTCGTCCACGTCGTGCGTGACGAAGATCGTCGTCGTCCCGGTCTCCCGCAACACCTCGACCACCAGCCCCTGCATCGCCGCCCGGGTCTGCGCGTCCAGCGCGCCGAACGGCTCGTCCATCAACACCAGTCGTGGCGCCTGCGCCAACGTCCGCGCCAGCTGCACCCGCTGCCGCATCCCGCCGGACAGCTCGCGCGGCAGGTAGTCCTCGAAGCCCGCCAGCCCGACGCGGTCCAACCAGGACCGCGCCACTGCTCGACGCTCCGCTTTGGACACCCCGCGCAACACCAGCGGCAGCTCGACGTTGCGCAGCGCCGTCCGCCACGGCAACAACCCGTCGTCCTGGAACACCAGCGCCCGGTCCCGGGACGGCCCGCGCACCGGCACGCCGTCCACCAGCACCCGGCCGGACGTGATCGGCAGCAGTCCCGCGACCGCCCGCAACAACGTCGACTTGCCGCACCCGGACGGCCCGGCGACCACGACGACCTCGCCGTCGCCGATCACCAGGTCCAGGCCCCGCAGCACCGCCGACCGCCCGTACCCGGCGGTCAACCCCTCGATCACCACGCTCACGCCCGCACCTCCCGGGGCAGCCACCGCGTGGCGCGGCGGCCCAGCAGTTCCACGGCGGAGGACGTCAGCCACCCGAGCAGGCCGATGGTGACCATGCCGACGATCACGCCCGGGTAGTCCACGACCGTGTAGGCCTGCCACGTCCGGTAGCCGACGCCGAACTGGCCGGAGATCATCTCCGCCGAGATCACGCAGATCCACGACACGCCCATGCCGACCGACAGGCCGCCGAACACCCCTGGCAGCGTGCCGGGCAGCACGACCTTCACCAGGACCTGCCACCGGCTGCCGCCCATCGTGCGGATCGCGTCCTCCCAGATGGTCGGCAGCGCCCGGACCGCGTGCCGGGTGCTGACCAGGATCGGGAAGAACGCCGCCACGAACGTGATGAACACGATCCCCTGCTCGTCGGTGGGGAACAGCAGGATCGCGATCGGCACCAGCGCGATGGCCGGGATCGGCCGCACCACCTCCAGCAGCGGCTGCAACAGGTCCCCGAGCAGCCGCGACCGCGCCACCACCACGCCCAGCGCGGTGCCGAACACGGCCGCGAGCAGGAAGCCCGTGCCGATCCGCGCGAGGCTGCTCCCCAGGTCGCGGTAGTACTCCGACACCTGGACCTGCCGCACGAACCGCTCGGCGACCTCGACCACCGTCGGCAGTTGGTCGAACCGCAGCCACACCCGCGCGCCGGTCGCCGTGAGCACCTGCCACAGCGCCAGCCCGGCGGCGAGCGAGACCGCCCGCAGCACCCACCGACCGGTCATCACGCCGCCGCCAGGGCTTGCTCGTAGGTCAGCACGGGACCGCGCTTCTCGGCTTCGGCGAGCGTGGTGAACGGCTGGAGCCTGCCGTCCACGCGGACCCAGTGGGCGTGCTCGGCGAACCACCGGGTGCCGGTGGCGGCGTCCGGGACGTAGGCGACGCGGACCTTCCGGCCGGCCTGCTTGACCTGCTTGAGCAGGCACTCCGGGGTGGCCGCGGGGACCGTGGCGGGCTCGCCGTCGAACCAGATCTCGCCCGCCGTCGCCGGATCTGAGACCTCGACGCCGCACGCCTTGTCGGTGCCGGTGATGCGGGCCGGGTTGACCAGGTCCTCGGTGCCCGCGCCGACGGCGGCCTTGAGCGGTCCGTCGTCGATGAACCGGTCGACGTCGAGTTCCTCGATGTTGCCGATGGACTTCAGGAACGGCACGTCCTCGCGCAAAGCGTTGCGCAGCACCGACTTCAGCGACAGGTCGAACGTGGCGATGCCGTTCGCCCCGTTGTAGAGGTAGACGACCTCGGTGGGCAGACCGGTCGCCTTCGCGACAACTTCCGCGGCCGGCAACGGGTTCTCGTGCAAGAACTTCGTCGCGTCGTGCTGGGCGCGCAGGAACTCCGCGAGCACGTCGGGCTGGGTGGTGGCGAACGGCTTGCGCACCACGACCCCGTGCAGCGTCGGGAAGTTCAGCGCCGCGCCGTCGTAGAGCAGCTTGGCCTGCTTGGCGAACACCAGTTGCCCCGGCCAGGCCACGAACTGCGACAGCGCCGCGACCCCGCCGCCCTGCAACGCCGACGCGCCCACGGACGGCTGTTGGTTCTCCACCGCCACGTCGATGCCGCCCAGCGCGCGCACGAGCGTGCCGTGCCCGGCGGACCCGACGCTCGCGGACACCTTCTGGCCCTTGAGGTCCGCGAGCGTCTTCGCGGTGGAGTCCGGCCGCACCACGACCATGTTCAGCGCGCCGCGCGGGTTGTAGCCGGTGACCGACACCATCCGGGTACCCTCGTCGCCTTGCTTCTGCGTGCGGGAACCGTTGATGAGCAAGGGGAAGTCGCCCATCGAGCCGATGTCGATCTTGCCCGCGATCATCTGAGCGGTGATGGGTGCGCCGGTGTCGTAGTCCTGCCAGGTGACTTCGTACTTCTTGCCGGTCTTCCTGCCGAGTTCTTCGAGGCGTTTCTCGAAGAAGCCCTTGTCCCGCAACAACGTTCCGGCGGTCACGGTGTTGATGGTCTTGGACTGGTAGCCGATCACCACCGGGACGGTGTCGGAGGAGGCGGAGCCGGTGCCGCACCCGGCGACGGCGGTCGAGGCCAGCACCGCGGCCAGCAGCTTGCGCATGGGTCTTCCTTTCACCGCAGCAGGTAAGGCATGTTGATCTCGACCGCGCCCGTGGGGCAGCGGGCGGCGCACGGGCCGCAGTACCAGCACTCGTCGACGTGCATGTAGGCCTTGTTGGTCTCGGGGTGGATGGCCAGCGAGTCCAGCGGGCACATGTCCACGCACAGCCGGCAGCCGTCGATGCAGCGGGACTGGTCGATCGTCACGGGGACGTCGACCCGGTTGTTGACCAGGGCCATCGTGGGTGCTCCGGGGGTGTGGGGGTCAGGGGAGGCGGCGGCAGTCCGCGCGCATGGTGATGCGGTCGCCGCGCATGCGGATGAACTCCAGGTCCACCGGGCGGCCGTCGGCGAAGTGGCTCAGGCGTTCGACCACGAGCAGCGCCGCGCCCTTGGGGACCTCCAGGACCGTGGCCGCGTGGAGGTCGGCGTTGACCGCTTCGAGGGTGACGGCGGCGGCGCCCAGGCGCTGCCCGGAGGTCTGCTCGATGAGGGCGAAGATGTCGCGGTTGCGCAGGTCCTCGTCCAGCAGCGGGAGGCCGACGTCCATCGCCAGGTAGGTGAGGTCGAGGGACAGCGGCAGGCCGTTGAGGCGGCGCAGGCGTTCGACGTAGACGACCTGCTCGCCGTCGGGCAGGCGGAGTCGTTGCGCCACCGGCGAAGGCGGCTTGATGGGGCCGGCCGCGCGGACGTCGTTGGTGACCTCGCCGTGCTCGTGCAGGGTTTCGGCGAGGCCCATCAGGTGGTTCAGGCCGTGGGCGTACTTCTCGGTGACGACGACGGTGCCCACGCCGGGCACGCGTTCGATCAGGCCCTCTTCCCGCAGCAGGTCCAGCGCCTCGCGGATGGTGTTGCGGGACACGGAGAACTCGGTCGCCAGGAACATCTCGTCCGGCAGCACGCCGTCCGGGAACGCCTTGCGCACGACCTGCCGGCGGATCACGTCGGCGGCCTGCCGCGCCCGGTCGGCGCGCAGTCGCCGTTCGGGTGCGCTGCTCATGGCGCACAGTCTGGGTCAGCGACGCTGAACGGACGGTTGCCGGACTGTTACGCCACCTGGGAAACCGCCGGTGGGCGCGCTGACCTGCGCCGGGAGGGCGCGGACGACCGTCCTACGCCACTGGATGACCGTCCCAGCTAGTGGACACCGGCCGCGCGGCCCCGCGAGCGCCCGAAGGCTCGGCATACGAGGTATATCAGGAAGGACACCGCCGTGACGAACGCGCTCACCGGCACCCCCGGCGCGAGCGACAGCACGATCCCCACCACGACCGCCGTCTCGGCGAACACCACGGCCAGGATCGTCGCCTTGACCGGTGACGCGGTGACCCGCGAGGCCGCGGCGGCGGGGGTGATCATCAACGACAGCACCAGCAGCGCACCCACGATCTGGACCGTCAACGCCGTCGCCACGCCGACCAGCACGAAGAACACCACCGACAGCGTCCGCACCGGCACACCCCGCGCCGTCGCCACCGCGGCGTCCACGGAGGAGAAGTGCAGCGGCCGGTAGATGAACGCCAGGACCGCGATCACGGCCACCGCCGTGCCGATCAGCAGCCACATGTCGGTCGAGCCCACGGCCACGATCTGACCGGTCAGCAACCCGAACTTGTTGGCCGTCCGTCCCTTGTAGAGGGCGAGGAACAGCACGCCGAGGCCGAGTCCGAACGCGAGGATCGCGCCGATCACCGAGTCGCGGTCGGCGTCGCGGCGGGACAGCAGGCCCAGCAGCAGCGCCGCCACCACGGACCCGGCCAGCGCGCCGTACCCGACGCCGATGCCGAGCAGCAGCGCCGCCGCGCCGCCGGTGAACGCCAGTTCCGCGGTCCCGTGCACGGCGAACGCCATCTTGCGGGTGACGACCAGCGGGCCCAGGAGCCCGGCGGTCAGGCCGAGCACGACGCCCGCGATCAGCATCTGCCGGACGAAGTCGTAGCCGAGCAGGTCGAACGTCAGCGGCCAGTCGAAGAAGTGTTCCATCAGCCCTCATCCGCCACGTGGTGCGGCTCGTCCTCGCACACGTGCTGCGCGCCGACCACGTGGATCTGGTCGCGCACGCGGACCACCTCGACGTTCGTGCGGTACAGCTCGGACAGCGTCGCCGAGGTCATCACCTCGGCCGGCGTCCCGATCCGGAACCGCCCCTCGACCAGGTAGAGCACGCGGTCGACCAGCGGCAGGATCGGGTTGATCTCGTGGGTGACGAACAGGACGGCCGTGCCGGCGGCGCGGCGGCGCGCGTCGATCAGGTCGCTGACCACCCGCTGGTGGGCGAGGTCCAGCGACAACAGCGGCTCGTCGCACAGCAGCACCGCCGGGTCGCCGACGAGCGCCTGGGCGACGCGCAGGCGTTGCTGCTCGCCGCCGGAGAGCAGCCCCACGGGCTCGTCGGCGTACCGGGTCGCGCCCACGGACTCCAGGGCGGCGTCGACGCGCTCGCGGCGGACCTTGCGGCCGCGCAGGCCGGTGCCCCACACGTGCCCGTCGAGGCCGAAGCCGACCAGGTCGCGCCCGCGGAGGCTCAGGCTCGGGTCGAGCGCGCGTTGCTGCGGGATGTAGCCGACGCGCCGGTTGCCGCCGGCCACCTCGACCGTGCCCGCGGACAGCGGCTGGAGGCCGAGCAGGACCCGCATGAGGCTGGTCTTGCCCGACCCGTTGGGGCCGAGGACGGCCACGAACTCGCCGGCGGCGACGTCCAGGTCCAGGCCGTCCCACAGCACGCGGTCGCCGTAGGACAGCCGCGCCCCGCGCAGGGCGACGGCGCTGCGCACGGACCTGTCCGCCACCGGTGTGATCATCCGCGCAGCGCCTTCTCCAACGCCTCGACCTGCTTCGTCATCCACTCAAGGTAACCCGTGGCGCCCTCGGGCAGCGTCTCGGTGACCTCGACGACCTGGACGCCGGTCTGCCGGGCCTTCTCGACCAGGCCGCGGACGGCGGGGTTCTCGGTCTGGGTGTTGTTGACCACGGCGGTGACCTGCTTCCGCTCCACCAGGCCGGTGACCTCGGCGAGCGCGGCGGCCGGGATGTCGGTCTCGGCCTCGACGGCGTCGCTGAACGACTCGGGGGTCACGTCCTCGACGTCGGCGGCGTCGAGCAGGTAGTGGGCGACGGGCTCGGTCTCCAGCACCTTCTTGCCCTTGCCGACGCCGTCGAGGCGGGTGTGCAGCTCTTCCAGCTCCTGGCCGAACTCGGCGGCGTTGGCCTCGAAGGCGGCCTTCTTGTCCGGCGCGATGGCGGCGAGGTCGGCGGCGGCCTGGTCGGCGACCTTGCGGACGGTGTCCAGGTCGTACCAGACGTGCTCGTTGGCCTCGTGCTCGTGGGCGTGCTCGTCGGCCGGCTCGGGGCTGGGCTTGGTGCTCTCGGCGCCCGGGGTGCCGCTGGGCTCCGCGCCCGGGGTGCCGCTGGGCTCGTCGCCGTGGGCGTCGTGGCCGGAGGCCTTGCCGGACAGCGGGAACGTCTCGATCTTCTTCGCCTGCTCGGTCTCGGGGCCCAGGAGGGTGGCGAAGAAGTTGTCGTAGCCGCCGCCGTTGAAGATGACGAGCTTCGCGTCGCGGACCGCGGCCACGTCGGAGGGCTTGCTCTCGTAGGAGTGCGGGTCGCCGGACGGGTCGTTGATGATCGAGGTGACCTCGACCGCGTCGCCGCCGACGGCCTTGACCACGCTGCCCCACACGTTCGTGGAGGCGACGACCTTGATCTTGCCGTCGGTGGTGGCGGGGCCGTCGCCGCTGCCGCAGGCGGTGAGGGACACGGCGGTCAGGGCGGCCACCGCGCCGACCAACGCGTTACGGACAGTCATCGCGGAGCTCCTCGACAGGCTGATTCAGAGGTAATGGAAACCGTTGTCGAGTTCAGTTTAGAACGCTCCGCTACCTCGCTGTCCAGCGGCATGCCCTGTTCGTGGCCGGGGTCTCGGCCGGGGTCTCGACGCGCGGAGGGCCACCTCCGCCGCAGGAGGTGGCCCTCGTCGCACCGGGTGGGTCAGTCGGTGAGGCGCAGACCCGACTCCGGGTGGAACAGGTGGATCTCACCGGCGTCGCGGACCGCGACCTTCACGGTCTGGCCGAGGGTCGGCGGCGTGCGGCCGTCGACGCGGACCACGAACCGCTCCGAGGAGTCGCCGATGCGGACCGCGCCGTGCAGGAGGGCGTCCGCGCCCAGCTCCTCGACCAGCTCGACGACCATCTCCATGCCGTGCTCGTGCGAGGGCACCAGCGCCAGCGACTCGGGCCGGACGCCGAACACGACCTCGGACAGGCCCTCGCCGGCGGCCTTGTCCAGGGCGCGGCGCTCCAGCGGGACGACCACGCCGTCGAGCTTGGCGCCCTCGGCGGTCAGCGGGACGGTCTTGAGGTTCATCGCGGGCGAGCCCATGAACCCGGCGACGAACGCGTTGGCCGGCTTGTCGTAGAGGGCGCGCGGGGTGTCGCACTGCTGGAGCAGGCCGTCCTTGAGCACCGCGACGCGGTGGCCCATCGTCATGGCCTCGACCTGGTCGTGCGTGACGTAGATGGTGGTCGTGCCCAGGCGCTGCTGGAGGGCGGCGATGTTGGCGCGGGTCTCGACGCGCAGCTTGGCGTCCAGGTTGGACAGCGGCTCGTCCATGAGGAACACGGAAGGCTCGCGCACGATCGCGCGCCCCATCGCGACGCGCTGCCGCTGGCCGCCGGACAGCGCCTTCGGCTTGCGGTCGAGGTACTTGGTCAGGTCGAGCATCTTGGCCGCGTCGGCGACCTTCTCCTTGATCTCGGCCTTGTTCACGCCGCGCAGCTTGAGCGCGAAGCCCATGTTCTCGGCGACGGTCATGTGCGGGTACAGCGCGTAGGACTGGAAGACCATCGCGATGTCGCGCCCCTTCGGCGGGACGTTGGTGACGTCCTTGCCGCCGATCTTGATGGCGCCCTCGTCGACGTCCTCCAGGCCGGCGAGCATGCGCAGCGCCGTGGACTTGCCCGAGCCGGAGGGGCCGACGAGCACGAGGAACTCACCGTCGGCGACGTCGAGCGACAGCTCGTCCACCGCGCGGACCGGCGGGTTGCCGGAGAAGATCCGCGAAGCCTTGACGTACGCGACCTCAGCCATGTGTGACGCACCTTTCAACCGCAAGCTTTGTCGCAACGCTAGGCATTGCAAGCGCTTACGGGAACACCGCAATTGGTCTAGTTCACGGCGTCTCCGGCGACCGGGTTGTCGTACCCCGGTGGGACGATGGAACCGGGGGCGGCAGCCGGCCCACGCAGGCCGCAACGAGCCCGCACAGCCCCACCAAGCCCCATCAAGCCCTCGCGCAGACCCCGCCTATACCCCGCAGCCCACCCACGCCACGCCCCTCGCCGCGCTGGACCACGCCGCCCAGCCCGCCACGCCGGACCACGCCACGCCTCTCCCCCGCGCCGCGCCGGACCTTGCCGCCGCCCCCACCGCCAGCCGCACCCGCCGCGCGACGAACCACGCCATGCCGGCCCACGCCGCGCCGCCAGCCCGCCCCCTCAGCACCGGCCGAGCAAGGCAGGCCGGCCGAGCGCGGGCGGAGTAAGGCCTCGGCCAGACGGGCGGAGCCGGCGCGGGCCGGCGGCGCTGGCCGGG
>NZ_JBEZBW010000122.1:0-22622 GCF_040647305.1 Saccharothrix sp. NPDC042600
CACAAAAAATTCGGCTGCACCCGACCAAAAGTGTGGTAGCCCTTCGGGCAGGTCATACGGTGGGGAACACGAAGGCCCCTTGTGGCTGGGAGCCCAACCCAAATCCGCCGCTGCGCGGCGGGCCGCGCTAAGCGCGGCGGAAGCCGCGCTTAGCGCGAGAGCCGGTTACGGTCGTGGTTTGGTGGCGTCGTCCGGGTCCAGGGCCTTGCGGCGTTCGTTCCCCACCTCCGGCGCCAGCCACAACACCCCCGCCGGGGGCAGTTGCAGCACCGCGGAGGCGGGCCTGCCGTGCCACGGCTTCTCCTCGGCCTCCACCCCGCCCATGTTCCCCACCCCGGACCCGCCGTAAGCCGACGAGTCCGTGTTCACGACCTCACGCCAGCGCCCCGCGACCGGCAACCCCACCCGGTAGTCGTGGTGCGGCATGCCGGCGAAGTTGGCCACGCACGCGAGCAGTGACCCGTCCTCGCCGATGCGGACGAAGCTCAGCACGTTGCCCGCCGAGTCGTTCGCGTCGATCCACGAGAACCCCTCGGGCCGGTTGTCCTGGCTGTAGAGCGCCGGCGACTCCCGGTACACGGCGTTCAGGTCGGCCACCAGCGCCCGGATGCCGGCGTGGTACGGGTTGTCCAACAGGTGCCAGTCCAGCGACCGCGACTCCGACCACTCGCCCTGTTGCCCGAACTCGCCGCCCATGAACAGCAACTGCTTGCCCGGGTGCGCCCACATGAACGCCAGCAACGACCTCAGCCCGGCGGCCTTGTTCCAGTCGTCGCCGGGCATCCGGGCCCACAGCGAGCCCTTGCCGTGCACCACCTCGTCGTGCGACAGCGGCAGGACGAAGTTCTCGCTCCACGCGTACACCAGCGAGAACGTGATCTCGTTGTGGTGGAACGACCGGTGGACGGGCTCGCGGGACAGGTAGTGCAGGGTGTCGTGCATCCAGCCCATGTTCCACTTGAACCCGAACCCCAGCCCGCCCAGGTGGGTCGGCCGCGTGACGCCCGGCCACGCCGTGGACTCCTCCGCGACCATCACCACGCCGGGGTGTCGCTTGTAGACGGTCGCGTTCAGCTCCTGCAGGAACCGCACCGCGTCCAGGTTCTCCCGGCCGCCGTACTGGTTGGGCAGCCACTGCCCTTCCTGCCGCGAGTAGTCCAGGTACAGCATCGAGGCCACCGCGTCGACCCGCAGGCCGTCGATGTGGAACTCCTCGATCCAGTACAGCGCGTTCGCGACCAGGAAGTTGCGGACCTCGTTGCGCCCGAAGTCGAACACCAGGGTGCCCCAGTCGGGGTGCTCGCCGCGCCTGGGGTCCTCGTGCTCGTAGAGCGCCGTGCCGTCGAAGCGGGCCAGCGCCCACGAGTCCTTCGGGAAGTGGGCGGGCACCCAGTCCATGATCACGCCGATGCCGTGGCTGTGCAGGACGTCCACGAAGTACCGGAAGTCGTCCGGCGAGCCGAAGCGGGACGTCGGCGCGTAGTACGACGTCACCTGGTAGCCCCACGACCCGCCGAACGGGTGCTCGGCGACGGGCATCAGCTCGACGTGCGTGAACCCGTTCTCGACCACGTACGACGACAGCTCGTCGGCCAGCTCCCGGTACCCCAGGCCGGGCTTCCACGACCCCAGGTGCACCTCGTACACGCTCATCGGGGCGTTGATCCACGCCGTGGCGTCGCGCCGGGCCGTCCACTCGGTGTCGCCCCACTCGTAGGTGGACTTCGTGACGACCGAGGCGGTCTGCGGCGGGGTCTCGGTGGCGAACGCCATCGGGTCGGCCTTCTCGTGCCACGCGCCGTCGCGGCCGAGGATGCGGAACTTGTACCGCGTCCCGGCGGGGATGCCGGGGATGAAGACCTCCCACACGCCGGACGACCCCAGCGAGCGCATCGGGTTGGCGCGGCCGTCCCAGCCGTCGAAGTCGCCGCACACCCGCACGCCGCGCGCGGTCGGGGCCCACACCGCGAACGACACGCCGCTCACCACGCCCGACGCCGTCTCGTAGGTCCGCACGTGCGCGCCCAGCACGTCCCACAGCCGTTCGTGCCGGCCCTCGCCGATCAGGTGCAGGTCCAGCTCGCCGACCGTGGGCAGCCACCGGTACGGGTCGTCCACCTCGACCGCGGCGCCGGGGTAGGCGACCTCCAGCCGGTAGTCGCCGGGGTGCTCGGGCAGCCCGCCCTCGAACAGGCCCTCGGCGACCCGGTCCAGCTCCCACGTCTTGTCGCCGGCCACCAGGGACACCGCCGTCGCCCCGGGCCGGAACGCCCGCGCCACCACCTCGCCCGAGGCCAGGTGGTGCACGCCGAGCACCGAGTGGGGGTCGTGGTGCGCCCCCGCGAGCAGCCGGTCGATGTCCTGTGGGTTCATCGCTTTCCCTCTCCCGTGATCCGCGCGATCGACGACAGCGGCACCGTCAACCACTCCGGCCGGTTCGCGTGCTCGTAGGAAACCTCGTACACGGCCTTGTCCAGCTCGAAGGCCCGCAGCAGGTAGCCCCGCTTGCGCGGGTCGCCCACCGAGGACGCGGCGGCCTCCGCGTAGCCCTCGGTGAAGGCCGCCCGGTTGCGCCGCGACCACTCCAGCGCGCGCACGGCGAGCTGGTGGTCCTCCGGCTGCCCGACCAGCAGCTGGTGGGCCGCGTAGTCGAACGACCGCAGCATGCCCGCCACGTCCCGCAACGGCGAGCGCAACGCCGTGCGCTCGGCGATCGGCGCGCCCGGCTCGCCCTCGAAGTCGATCAGCAACCACCCGTGGACGGTGCGCAGCACCTGGCCCAGGTGCAGGTCGCCGTGGATGTGCTGGATGGCGATCGCGCCCGGCGTGTCCCGGGCCGCCTCGAACGCCTCGCGCAGCGCCGGCACGTACGGCCGCAGCTCCGGCACCGCCGCCACCACCGAGTCCAGCCGCGCGGTCATCGCCCGGACGGTCTTGTCGATGTCGTCGGCGTCGGCGTGCTGGGTGCCCAGCGCGCGCTCCAGGTCGGCGTGCACGGTGGCCACGGCCTGGCCCAGCCGCTGCGCCTCGCCCGCGAAGTCGCCGCCCACCTCGTCGGCGTGCAGGTCGCCCTCGGCCATCAGGTCCCGCACGCTGGTGGTGGCCATCGCCCAGCCGTCCACGGCGTCGGGCAGGAACTGCTGGAGCATGCCGACCGTGGTGACCTGGCCGTTGAGCCGGCCGGTGATCGAGCCGAGCGGCCTCGCGATGTGCTCGCAGCCCACCCGGTGCAGGGCGCGTTGCAGCACCAGGTCCGGGTTCTCGCCCAGGGTGAGCTTGCGGAACAGCTTGAGGATGTACTGGCTGCCGAACACCAGCGACGTGTTGGACTGCTCGGCGGTGATCGGCCGGCCGCGCAGCCCCTTGTTCAGCGCCACGTCCGGCTCGTGCTCGAACACCAGCCCGTCCACGGTCGCGCCGTCGGCGAGCAGGTCGAGCAGTCGCCCGGCCAGCTCCGGGTCGCCGGTCGCGTCGTGGTTGTCCACGGTGTCGCTGACCAGCAGCTGGTAGGGCTCGCGCCGGTCGGGCTGCTCGACCTCGACCACCAGGTGCACCAGCACCGGGTCGGCCTCGCTCAACACCGTCGTCCGCAGTGGACGGACGCCGGTGACCGGCCGGTCCTTGCCGCCGAACCACCGCTGCGCGGGCAGCAGCCCCGGCAGTTCGGCCACCACCTCGTCCACCAGCGTGCGGGGATCGGTGCTCGTCCGCGGGTTCATCTCGGTGCTCACCTCGCCTCGCCCTCGTCGCCGGCCTCCACCAACTGGAACCAGTAGAAGCCGTGGCCCGGCAGGGTGAGCAGGTAGGGCAGCTCGCCCACGGTGGGGAAGTGCACCCCGCCCGTCAGCTCCACCGGCCGGGTGCCGCGGTGCTCCGACAGGTCCAGCTCCACCGGCTGCGGGAACCGCGACAGGTTGTTCACGCACACCACGATGTCCTCGTGGCCGTCCGGGCGGCGCCAGCGCCGCCGGTAGGCCAGCACGCTGGGGTTCGAGCCGCCCAGGTCGTGGAAGTCGCCCTCGGCGAACGCGTGGTGCTGCTTGCGCACCTCGATCATCCGCCGGGTCCAGTTCAGCAGCGACGACTGGCTGTTGAGCTGCGCCTCCACGTTGAGGCCCTGGTAGCCGTACACCGGGTCCATGATCACAGGCAGGTAGATCCGCCCGGGGTCGCAGGAGGAAAAACCTGCGTTACGGTCCGGCGTCCACTGCATCGGCGTGCGGACCGCGTCCCGGTCGCCCAGCCAGATGTTGTCGCCCATGCCGATCTCGTCGCCGTAGTAGAGGACGGGCGACCCGGGCAGCGACAGCAGCATCGCCGTGAACAGCTCTTGCTGGTTGCGGTCGTTCTCCAGCAACGGCGCGAGGCGCCTCCTGATGCCGATGTTCGCCTTCATCCGGGGGTCTTTGGCGTACTCGGCGTACATGTAGTCGCGCTCTTCGTCGGTGACCATCTCCAGCGTCAACTCGTCGTGGTTGCGCAGGAAGATGCCCCACTGGCAGCCGTCGGGGATCTGCGGCGTCTGCGCCAGGATCTCCGAGATCGGGAACCGGGACTCGCGGCGCACCGCCATGAAGATGCGCGGCATCAGCGGGAAGTGGAACGCCATGTGGCACTCGTCGCCGCCCACCTCGGGGTTGCCGAAGTACTCGACCACGTCCGAGGGCCACTGGTTGGCCTCCGCGAGCAGCACCCGGCCGGGGTACTCGTCGTCCACGACCTTGCGGCAGCGCTTGAGGAAGTCGTGGGTGCGCGGCAGGTTCTCGCAGTTGGTGCCCTCCTGCTCGAACAGGTACGGCACGGCGTCCAGGCGGAACCCGTCGATGCCCAGGTCCAGCCAGAACCGCAGCGTGTCCAGCATCGCCTCCTGGACGTCGGGGTTCTCGTAGTTCAGGTCCGGCTGGTGGGAGAAGAACCGGTGCCAGAAGAACTGGCCGCGCACCGGGTCGTAGGTCCAGTTCGACGTCTCGGTGTCCACGAAGATGATCCGCGCGTCCGGGTACTTCGAATCGTCGTCGCTCCACACGTAGTAGTCGCCGTACGGGCCGTCGGGGTCCGAGCGCGACTGCTGGAACCACGGGTGGGCGTCGGAGGTGTGGTTGAGCACCAGGTCGGTGATCACCCGGATGCCGCGCCGGTGCGCCTCGTCGAGCAGGTAGACGAAGTCCTCGACGGTGCCGAACTCCGGCAGCACCGAGCGGAAGTCGGAGATGTCGTAGCCGCCGTCGCGCAGCGGCGAGGCGTAGAACGGCGGCAGCCACAGGCAGTCGACGCCGAGCCACTCCAGGTAGTCCAGCCGGGAGGCGAGCCCGCGCAGGTCCCCGGTGCCGTCGCCGTTGGAGTCGCTGAACGCGCGCACCAGCACCTCGTAGAACACCGCGCCCTTGAACCAGTCCGGTTCGCGCGGCGCGAGCCTGGCCGAGCGGAAGTCCTCCGCCTGGGGCTCGACCAGGAGGCCATCCGCGCCGATGGCCTCCCCGGTGTGCGGCACGCCTTCCAGTCCGGTCAGCGCGGCGTCGGGTCGGGGGTCTTCTGCCATGTGCTCCACCTCGTCCCACCTCATCGGGGGTACGTCTGATCGTCCCCCGCGTGCGGCCACGGGGGACTTGAGTAGTCGACGGGCTTGCCTGCTAGCTGCTGAACCTGCGCTGCACGGCCACGACGTGCGCCGACGCGCGCCAGGGTTCGAGCCGGACGTAGTTGGCCTGCCCCCAGTCCCAGGTCTCCCCGGTGACCTCGTCGTGCGCGATCAGCCGTTCCGGCCAGTCGTAGCCGAGCGAGGGCAGGTCCAGCCACACGGTGCCGTCCTGCGCGTTGTGCGGGTCCAGGTTCACCACCACGACCACCGTGTCGCCGCTGCCCGGGTCCTGCTTGGAGTAGGCGATGAGCGCGGGGTTGTCGACGTGGTGGAAGCGGAGTGTTCGCATCTGCTGCAGCGCCGGGTGCGCCCGCCGGATGGTGTTGAGCTTGCGCAGCCACGGTTCCAGCGAGCGGCCCTCGGCCACCGCCTTCGCGTAGTCGCGCGGGCGCAACTGGTACTTCTCCGAGTTCAGGTACTCCTCGCTGCCCTCGCGCACCGCCTGGTGCTCGAACAGCTCGTAGCCCGAGTACACGCCCCACGTCGGCGACAACGTCGCGGCCAGCGCGGCGCGCAGCGCGAACATGCCGGGGCCGCCGTGCTGGAGGGACGCGTGCAGGATGTCCGGCGTGTTGACGAACAGGTTCGGCCGGGCCTCGTCCCAGTGCTCGACCAGTTCGACGCCGAACTCGGTCAACTCCTCCTTGGTGGTCCGCCAGGTGAAGTAGGTGTAGCTCTGGGTGAAACCGAGCTTGGCCAGCCCGTAGAGCCGGGCGGGCCGGGTGAACGCCTCGGACAGGAACAGCACGTCCGGGTGGGCGTCCTTCACCGTCCAGATCAGCCACTGCCAGAAGTCCGGCGGCTTGGTGTGCGGGTTGTCGACCCGGAAGATCCGCACCCCGTGGTCGACCCAGTGCAGCACGACCCGCAGCACCTCGTTGTAGATGCCCTGGGGGTCGTTGTCGAAGTTGACCGGGTAGATGTCCTGGTACTTCTTCGGCGGGTTCTCCGCGTAGGCGATGGACCCGTCCGGGCGGGTGGTGAACCACTCCGGGTGCTTGAGCACCCACGGGTGGTCCGGCGCGCACTGGAGGGCGAGGTCGAGCGCGACCTCCAAGCCCAGCTCGCCGGCGCGGGCCACGAAGGCGTCGAAGTCCTCGATGGTGCCCAGCTCGGGGTGGATCGCGTCGTGGCCGCCCTCGTCCGCGCCGATCGCCCACGTCGAGCCGGGGTCGTCCTCGGTGGCGGTGAGGGTGTTGTTGGGGCCCTTGCGGTTGACCCGGCCGATCGGGTGGATCGGCGGCAGGTAGGCCACGTCGAAGCCCATCGCGGCGATGCGGTCGAGCTCCTTGGCGGCGGTGGCGAACGTGCCGTGCACCGGGACGCCGGACTCGTCGACCCCGCCGGTGGAGCGGGGGAAGAACTCGTACCAGGAGCCGAAGGCGGCGCGCTTGCGGTCCACCCAGACCTTCTGCGCCTTGCCCTTGGTGATCAGCTCGCGGACCGGGTGGTCGTGCATGACCTGCCGGACGTCCTGGGCCAGCGCGGGCGCGACGCGTTCGGGCAGCGGCCGGTCCTCGTCGCGCAGCGCGGCGGCGGCGTTGAGCAGCAGCGGCTTGTCCTTGCGCCGGTCGGGTCGGCGGGCGACGCGGTCCAGCAGCCGGGCGCCGGTCTCCAGGTCGTTCTCCAACTCGCCGGCGCCCTGGCCGGCGGCGATCTTGACCTCCACGGCGTGCAGCCACGTGGCCCACGGGTCCGACCAGGCGTCGACGCGGAACGTCCACGACCCCTCGGCGTCCGGGACGATCGTGGCGATCCACCGGTCCAGCCCGACGCCCAGCGGCGTCATCCGGGTTTGTCTGGCGACCCGGTCACCCGGCCCACGCCACGTCACCGTGGCGGCGACGGCGTCGTGGCCCTCGCGCCACACCGTCGCCTCGACCGGGACGTGCTCGCCGACCACGGCTTTGGCCGGGTACCGGCCACCGCTCACGGTCGGGGTCACGTCGTCGATACCGAGTCGTCCGCTCATCGGCAGCGCCCCTCTCACCTGGTGTGACGCTTGCACGGTCAAGTTTGCCCGGCACGGTCGCGCGCGTCGTCACCGGGGACACCCACCTGGAGTTCCTACCCCGTCTGGTTGGATCGCACACTTGGGGACTTGATCGATTCCCGCGATGCAGACACTCGTCCCACATGCCGGATCGTGTGTCACACGGCCGGGGGAGCGAACGTGAACTTCCTCTTCGTCGGCGCTCGGCGACCCCGGCCGGTCCACCGCCCTGATCACGCCCGTTGTCGCGGCGCCGCTCTTCGCGCCGGTGCGCGTTGTCGCGGTGGTGGTGTGACCGGATTGCCGAACGGGTGGATTCCGGACACCGCAGGGGAGTGAGTCGGTTCGGCCGCCGCTACCGGCGGTTCATGTTGACCTCGTTCAGGTACGTCGGTCCCAAGGGCCTGTTCGTGATCGGCGTCCACCCGCGGCGGCTCCGGACCGGGTCGTCCAGTGGGGCGTCGGGTGCCCGCCCGCCCGCGGATGATCGCCGACCCGGTTTTCGCCGGCCGGCGGGCGGTTACCCCGAAGGCGGCCACGGCCGTCGAAGGGCGCCGCGGCGCGGCCGGTCGTGGGGCCTCGAACGGGCCGCGCCGGCCGCCGAGACGGTCGTGCTCGCCACCGATCGGCGGAACGGGTGACTCCGCACCCGTGCGTTGCCGCGAACACCGCCAACTGTGTACGAAAGAACACGCGAGGGGCCGTCCGCGCTGGTAGAGCTGGATCGGTCCCTGCATCGGTCCGGGTGACCGTTGCTCCGCACCGCTGGATGGGGGATAAGGTCCGACGCCATGCGAGCACTCCGCCGGTTCACCGTCCGAGCCAGCCTGCCAGAGCCGCTGTCCGCACTGGGCACGCTCGCCCTGAACCTGCGCTGGACCTGGCACCAGCCGACGCAGGACCTGTTCGCCTCGATCGACCCCGCCCGGTGGTCGGAGAGCGCCGACCCGCTGCGGCTGCTGTCCACGGTCGAGCCGGAGCGGCTGGAGGGGCTGGCGCGCGACGAGCAGTTCCTCGCCCACACCCGCGCCCTGGCCGACGACCTGCACCGCTACCTCACCGGGCCCCGGTGGTTCCAGCGGCGCCAGGACGAGGTGCAGCAACGGCGTGAGCACGGCAACTACGAGCTGAGCCCGCTGCCGTCGGCCATCGCCTACTTCTCGATGGAGTTCGGCGTCACCGAGGCCCTGCCGAACTACTCCGGCGGCCTCGGCGTGCTCGCGGGCGACCACCTCAAGGCCGCGTCCGACCTGGGCGTCCCGCTGATCGCGGTCGGCCTGCTCTACCGGTCGGGCTACTTCCGGCAGGCGCTGTCGCTGGACGGCTGGCAGATCGAGCACTACCCGGTGCTCGACCCGCGCGGCCTGCCGCTGGAACTGCTCACCGAACCCTCCGGCGCGCCGATCCTGGTGCACGTGGCCATGCCCGGCGACCGGGTGCTGCGCGCCAAGATCTGGAAGGCCCAGGTGGGCCGCATCCCGCTGCTGCTGCTCGACTCCGACGTCGAGGAGAACGACGAGGACCTGCGGGGCGTCACCGACCGCCTCTACGGCGGCGACCAGGACCACCGCATCCGCCAGGAGATCCTGGCCGGCATCGGCGGCGTGCGCGCGGTGCGGACGTTCTGCGACCTCACCGGCCACCAGAGCCCCGAGGTGTTCCACACCAACGAGGGCCACGCCGGGTTCCTCGGCCTGGAGCGCATCCGCGAGCTGGTCACCGGCGAGGGCCTGGACTTCGACCAGGCGCTGGCCGCCGTCCGCGCGGGCACCGTGTTCACCACGCACACCCCGGTCCCGGCGGGCATCGACCGGTTCCCGGTGGACCTCGTGCAGCACTACTTCGGCGCGGAGACGCTGCTGCCGGGCGTGAACACCCAGCGCATCCTCGCGCTGGGCGCGGAGGAGAACCCGGGCCTGTTCAACATGGCCCACATGGGCCTGCGGCTCGCGCAGCGCGCCAACGGCGTGTCCAAGCTGCACGGCAAGGTCAGCCGGGACATGTTCCGCGGCCTGTGGCCGGGCTTCGACGTCACCGAGGTGCCGATCGGTTCGGTCACCAACGGCGTCCACGGGCCGACGTGGGCGGCCACCGAGATGAGCCGCCTGCTCGGCGAGTCCGAGGACACGGGCGTGGGCCTGCGCGGCTTCGAGCCGGTCACCGACCAGCGGCTGTGGGAGCTGCGCAACGACCTGCGCGGCAAGCTGGTGGACGAGGTGCGCCGCCGGACCCGCCAGTCGTGGCTGCAGCGCGGCGCGTCGGCGTTGGAGCTGGGCTGGACGGACTCGGTGTTCGACCCGGACGTGCTCACCGTCGGCTTCGCCCGCCGCGTCCCCACCTACAAGCGGTTGACGCTGATGCTGCGCGACCCGGAGCGGCTGCGGACCCTGTTGCTGCACCCGGAACGGCCCGTGCAGCTGGTGGTGGCGGGCAAGTCGCACCCGGCCGACGACGGCGGCAAGGCGCTGATCCAGCAGATCGTGCGGTTCGCCGACGACGCGGGCGTGCGGCACCGGATCGTGTTCCTGCCCGACTACGACATGTCGATGGCCCGGTACCTGTACTGGGGCTGCGACGTGTGGCTGAACAACCCGATGCGCCCGCTGGAGGCGTGCGGCACGTCCGGCATGAAGTCGGCCCTCAACGGCGGTCTCAACCTGTCCATCCGGGACGGCTGGTGGGACGAGCTGTACGACGGCAGCAACGGGTGGGCCATCCCGACCGCCGACGGCGTCACCGACCCGACCCGCCGCGACGACCTGGAGGCCGCCGCCCTCTACGACCTGCTCGGCAACCAGGTCGCGCCGCTGTTCTACGACCGAGGCGAGAACGGCGTGCCTACGCGGTGGCTGTCCATGGTGCGGCACACGCTGGCGTCGCTCGGCCCGGCCGTGCAGGCGTCGCGGATGGTGCGGGAGTACGTGGAGAGCCTGTACGCGCCCGCCGCGTCGTCCGCCGCGTCCGTGGTGGGCGAGGGGTACCGGGGCGCGAAGGAGCTGGCGGCCTACCGGCAGCGGCTGCGGGCGTCCTGGACGCGGGTGCGGGTGCTGGACTCCGACCTGACGCTGAACGGGTCGGCCGCGCCCCTGCTGGGCACGTCGGTCGGGGTGCGGGCGCGGATCGAGCTGGCCGGGCTGGAGCCGTCCGAGGTGGACGTGCAGGTCGTGCTGGGCAAGGTCGGCGACTCCGACGAGCTGTACGACGTGGTCACGCACACCATGCACTACTCGGGCAACGGCAACTACGACATCGAGGTGCCGCTGCCGCACGCGGGGGCCGTCGGCTACACGGTCCGCGTGCTGCCGCGCCACGACCTGCTCGCGTCACCGGCTGAACTGGGTCGCGTCGTGCTGGCGGGTTAGCTCACCTGGACGGATGACCGCCGGTCACGGCCGGCGGTCATCCGCTTTCCTCCGTCGGGGCGGCGTTATGCCATCCGGTGAACTCGCCGCGGTGCGGGGTCCGGGACGACGTGCACGGGCTTACGCTTTTTTCGCGTGGAATAGGTTCCCCCCCGGTGCAGCCCCTGGTCCCCCGGTGCAACGCAGAACCGCGAGAGGAAGCGTGGGCCCGGTGAAGAAATTCGCGTCAACCGCATCGTTGCTAGTCGTCCTGGTGGCCGCGGCGGTCGTTCCGGCCGCGACCGCCGAACCGTCGCGCGCGTCGGCGCCACCCGTCGCGTGCGCCGGCTTGGTGCAGCAGTTGTCGGACACCCTGAAGAAAGTCGTCGGCGCGCTGACAGGCGTGCCGCCCGCACCGGCCACGACCGCCGCGCCGCTGGGTGAGGCGGTGGGGTTGCTGACGGCGTTGCAGGGGGCCAGGTGCCTGCCGGCCGCGGGGGCGGCTCCCCTCGCGCACAACGCGTCCGAGCAGTGCCTGTCGAACACGATGAACGTGTTCGCCTCGGTGTTCGGCGTGCTGGGCGCGGTCGTGCCGGGCGCCCCGGCCGCGGGGGACGTGCCGACCTTGCTCAAGCAGGTGTCGGCGTTGCTGAAGAACCTGGGCGACGCGCTGGAGAACTGCGGCCTGCCCGAACCGTCGGGCGGCCTGCCCACCGCCCCGAGCCCTCCGGTGCGGTAGCGCGTCACCGGAAGTCGCCGGCCGCCGGAGCCGCTCACCCGAGCCCTCCGCACCCCGGCGCGCATTGCCCCACTACCGCTCACATACCGCGAGCGATAAGTGAGCGGAACCTTTGCGCACCACTCCTCCGGGCGACAGTTCACCCGACACCGGAAATTTGTGAGTAATGTCAGGCGGACCGGTCGCACGCGCAAGACCGGGGCGCGGGGGCCGGGGACACGCGCCGTCCCCGGCCCACCTTCCATTAGCGGAATGCACTCCCACCCACCGAAATTGTCGTACCCGCGTGGGAGAATGGATACCGGGGGCCGGCGGCCGGCCCCAAGCCTTCCGCGGGCCGCCCCGAACCGACCGGAACGCACCCGAACACCACGAGCCGCACCCGCCACCGCCCGCCCCCGCCGGGCTGCTCTGCGCGCACGACTTCCGCCGCCGCTTCGGCCGCCGCACCGCGCCCAGGTCGCCGCACCGCGCCCAGGTCGCCGCACCGCGCCCAGGTCGCCGCACCGCGCCCAGGTCGCCGCACCGCGCCCAGGTCGCCGCACCGAGCCTGGGCCGCCGGCGCCACCCCACCTGCCCGGCCGTCCTCACCCGCCCCGCGGCCCCGTCGTCAGCTGATGTCGAGGCGGGCGCTGGTTTCGGCGACCCGGGGCATCCAGCCCGCCAGGGCGCGGGCCTCCTCCAAGGTCCGCCGCGCCGCCGCGTTGTCCCCGGACGCCATCTGCGCCCGGGCGAGCGTGGCCAGCGCGTCGGCTCGGCTCAGCGTCGTCTCCGCGGTCTGCCGCGCCTGCCCGGCCAGCACGATCGCGCGCGGCACGTCGTCCTCCAGCAAGGCGAGCTGGGCCAGGGTCGCCGTCGCCCGGTACCGCGGGTACCCGAGCTGCACCGCACCGTCCGACGCGCGCTTCGCCGCACCCAGCCCGACCTCCAGCGGCAGCTGGCCGGCCTCCATCGCGTTCGCCGTCGAACTCGCCATCTGCGCCATCACGAACGCCATGTCCCGCTGGTCCAGGTCCGTCCGCCCGACCAGGTTGCTGACCATGTGCAGCGCCTCGGCGTACCGCGTCCGCATCGTCAGCACGGACACCTTCGTCCCGATCGCGGACAGCAGCGTCGGGTGCGCCGCCATCAGCCGCTCGGCCACCTCCTCGGCGCGTTCGAGGTCGCCCGCCTCCAGGGCGTCCGACGCGGCGGTCACCAGCGGCGCGGCTTCCAGTTCCGCGACCACCCGGCCCTTCAGCCTCGGCAGGGTGAACAGGAACCAGCCCGCCGACGTGCCACCCGCGCCCCGGCGCGGCACGAGGGCGTTGACGACCACCGCCGTCCCGGCCACCGCGAGCCCCCGCCCGAACGGCCCGGTGAGGAACACCCAGCACGCGGCCACGACCCCGGCGGTCAGCAGCACGGACGTCAACGACGTCAGCCACATCCGCCGCCGCACCGGCGCGCGCCCGGCGGTGATGCCCACGGACATCAGCACGGGCACGTTCCGCAGCACCACCCGCAGGCCCGGCCGGTGCCACGTGCGGACCTCACCGCCGACGCCGATCACCACCGCCGTCACCCGCGCGCCCCACGCGAGCGCACCGAGCAGCAGCCCGATCTCCAGCAACGCCAACGCGGCGAGCGCGCCGCACGCGGCACCCGCGAGGCCGACCGGGGCGGAGCGGTGGTCCCAGACCACCAGGACGAGGACGACGACCGCCGTCAGCACCTTCCACACAAGCCTGAAGACGCTACCGCTCCGCCGGCGGTTCCCTCAGGTCACCGCCTCGCTCGCGCCCGGCCGCACCGGCAGCCCGGCGGCGGCGTACGCGCGGAACCCGCCGACGAGGTCGGTCGCGTGGGGCAGCCCGACGCGCTGGAGGTCGCGGGCGGCGAGGCTGGACGCGTAACCCTCGTTGCACAGCACGACGACGGTCGTGTCGGCGTCGAACCCGGGGATGCGGTGGTCGCCGTTCGGGTCCAGCCGCCACTCCAGCACGATCCGCTCGACCGCGACCGAGCCGGGGATCTCCCCTTCGGCGGCCCGGTTGTGCCGGGGGCGGATGTCCACGAGGAGGGCGTTCTCCAGGTGTTCCAGTTCGGCGGGCGTCACGCGGCGCAGCTCGCGCCGGGCCTCGTCCAGCAACGCTTCGGCGCTCACGGCCCCTCCTGGTCGGCCAGCTCCCGCAGCCGCTCCAACGGCAGGCGTCGCGCGGGTAGAGGCGGGATCTCGGGTGGGATGTCCAGCAGGCTCGGGTACTCGCGGGTCGGCACCAGCGGCGGCGAGTAGGCGTGCACGCTGGCCGCGCCGACGGTACCCGTGTTGGTCACCTGGTGCGCCCGGCCGGCCCCGAACCCGATGGCGTCCCCGACCTCCCGCGTGACCGACCGGACCGGGCCGCCGGGGTAGCGGTAGTCCTCGGCGAGGCGTCCGGTGAGGACGGTGAACGAGCCGGCCGCGCCGCCGTGGTCGTGCGGTTCGGTGCCCTGGCCGGGCAGCCAGGACAGCAGCCACAGCTCGACGCCCTCGGTCAGGCCGAGGCGGGCCCACCAGCGCCGCTCGGGGTCGTACCGGAGGACGGACAGCAGCGGGGTGGTCAGCTCGCTCGCGACGACGGAGGTCAGCTCGCGCAGTTCGCGCGGGGTCCAGAGGGCTCGGTCGGGGTGGATGAGGTCGCGCAGGAGGGGCACGTCGAGCGCCGGGTGCAGGTCGGCGCGCAGTGCGAGGGCGGAAGTCACGGTGGAGTCGCTCCTGATGGCTACGGTCGGGCTCGGGTAGCGATCACGACGCGACGTGGGCGGGCGGGGGTCAACCCGCCGGGGGCCGGAACGCCGGCCCGCCACGCCGCGTCCGGGTACAGCCGCACGACGCCACCAGCAGGAGGTCGATCGTGCGGTCACACCAGGTGAGCAACGGCGGAGCCACGCGCGCATACTGCCACGCCGACGCGGGCCGCCGCACCCGCTCCCACCAGCCAGGATTCCCTCGGACCCCGACGCACCGGCCCGTGCCCGAGCACGCGCGCCATCACCGCGAGCGACCGGCTCGCGCGGTGTCTCAAGCAGGCCTGCGGGCGGGTTCGGGGACCCTCAGCAGCAGCAGGGAGCGGGAGGTGAGGGTGAGCCGGGTGAGCGGCGGGTGCGGGTGCGGCGAACGCGGCGTGCCGTCGGGGGTGGTGGTGTCCAGGGCCGGGATGTAGTGGGCGCCGTACTCCGGGCCCGGCAGGGTGACCTCCTGGCGGGTCGGGCCGGCGTTCAGCAGCAGGAGCCAGGAGTCGTCGCGCACCAGCTCGCCGTCCCGGGTGCGGGACAACGACGTGGAGCCGTCGATCCACATCCCCAGGAACCGCCGGCTGTCGTCGAACCAGTCCGTCTCCGCCATCTCCTCCCCGTCCGCCCGGAACCACACCAGGTCCGGCGCGCCCGACGGGGTGGTGCGGCCGTCGAAGAACTCCGGTTGCCGCAGGGCCGGGCTGTCCGCGCGCAGGCCGATCACGCGGCGGGCGAAGGCGAGCATCGACTCCGCCTCCGTCGACAGCTTCCACTCCACCCACGACGTCTCGTCGTCCAGGCAGTACGCGTTGTTGTTGCCGCCCTGCGTGCGCCACAGCTCGTCGCCCGCCGTGAGCATCGGTGTGCCGGTGGAGAACAGCAGGGTCGCCAACAGGTTCCGGGCCTGCCGGGACCGCAGCGCCAGGATCGCGGGATCGGTCGTCTCGCCCTCGACCCCGCAGTTCCACGACCGGTTGTCGTTGGTGCCGTCGCGGTTGTCCTCGCCGTTGGCCTCGTTGTGCTTCTCGTTGTAGGACACCAGGTCCCGCAGCGTGAACCCGTCGTGCGCGGTGATGAAGTTGATCGACTGCCACGGCCGGCGCAGGTCGTCGGCGTAGAGGTCCGACGACCCCGACAGGCGGTACGCCAGGTCGCGCACGCCGGTGTGGCCGCGCCAGAAGTCCCGGACCGTGTCGCGGTACCGGCCGTTCCACTCCGCCCACTGCACGCCGAAGTCGCCCACGCGGTAGCCGTCGCCGGTCGCGTCCCACGGTTCGGCGATCAGCTTGCACCGGGACAGCACCGGGTCGGTCGTGATCGCCGTGAGCATGGCCGACGCCCGGTCGAACCGGCCGCCGTGCGGGCGGCCCAGGGTGGAGGCGAGGTCGAAGCGGAAGCCGTCCACGCCCAGTTCCGTGGTCCAGTACCGCAGCGAGTCGGTGACCAGGCGCACCACCTGCGGCGACCCGGCCTCCAGCGTGTTGCCGCACCCGGTGATGTCCAGCGTGCTGCCGCCGCCCTCGATGTGCAGGTAGTAGCCCGGCGCGTCGAAACCCCGGAACGACAGCGTGGGCCCCTCCGGGCCGCCCTCGCACGTGTGGTTGAACACCACGTCGATCAGGACCTCGATGCCGGCCGCGTGCAGGGCGGCGACCATGGTCCGGAACTCCTCGATCTCCCGCCCCGGCTCGCTCGCGTACCCGGGGTGCGGCGCGAAGTAGCTCAGCGGCGAGTAGCCCCAGTAGTTGTGCCGGCCGTCGCGGATCAGGGCCGGTTCGTCGACGAACGCGTGGACCGGCAGCAGCTCCACCGTCGTCACGCCCAGCCGCACCAGGTGCTCGACCACCGCCGGGTGCGCCAGCCCCAGGTAGGTGCCGCGCAGGTGCGGCGGCACGGCCGGGTGGCGCTTGGTGAACCCGCGCACGTGCAGCTCGTAGACCACCGCCTCCTCGAACGGCACCTCCGGCTTCACGCCCGTGTCCGGCCCGCCCGGCGAGGTCACCACCGACAGCGGGACGCTGCCCAGCGAGTCGACCGACGACGGCGGCCCGTGCATCGGGTCCACCGCGTACCCGAGCGCCGCCCCCAGGTCGGTGAACGCGCCGGTGATCCGCCGCGCGTACGGGTCGACCAGCAGCTTCGCCGGGTTGCACCGCAGCCCGCGCGCCGGGTCGTACGGCCCGTGCACGCGGTAGCCGTAGCGCTGGCCCGGTGTGACACCCGCCACGAGACCGTGCCACACCCCGAACGTGCGCTCGGTCAGCTGCACCCGCCGCTCGGCGCCGTCCTCGCTGATCAGGCACACCTCGACCGCGTCGGCGGGCGGCGCGGACACCGCGAACCGCACACCACCGGCTTCGGGGTGCGCGCCCAGCGGGAACGGCCGGCCGGCGAGCGGGGACGAGTCGAGTGCCATGCCCCGATCTTCCCAGGGACGGGCGACGAAGTGGGGATGACCGCCCTGCCGCCCGCGCGCGTCGGGTGGTGCACAAGAATGTCGGGAGCTGGGCATCGACGGGGCGAGGGTTGGCGTGGAAAACGAAGATCTGGTCATCCACATGCAGGGTGTTTCGGTTCGACGGGGCAAGACCACGCTGGTGGGGGACGTCGACTGGAGCGTCGAGCTGGACGAGCGGTGGGTGGTGCTCGGTCCCAACGGCGCGGGCAAGACGACGTTGCTTCGGCTTGCCGCCGCGGAGCTGCACCCGACCAAGGGCAAGGTGCACCTGCTGGGCGAGCGCATCGGCAAGACCGACGTGTTCGAGCTGCGCCCGCGCATCGGGCTGTCGTCCGCGGCGCTCAACGGGCGCATCCCGGCCGAGGAGAAGGTGTCCGACCTGGTGGTCAGCGCCGGGTACGCCGTGCTGGGCCGCTGGCGCGAGGAGTACGACCAGCTCGACACCGGCCGGGCCAAGGAGCTGCTCGCGCAGTTCGGCATCGACCACCTGGCCGACCGCACCTTCGGCACCCTGTCCGAGGGCGAGCGCAAGCGCACGCTGATCGCGCGCGCCCTGATGACCGACCCGGAGGTGCTGCTGCTCGACGAGCCGGCCGCGGGCCTGGACCTGGGTGGCCGCGAGGACCTCGTGGCGCGGCTGTCGGAGCTGGCCCTGGACCCGGACGCGCCGGCGACCGTGCTGGTCACGCACCACGTCGAGGAGATCCCGCCGGGCTTCACGCACGTCCTGCTGCTGCGCGAGGGCTCGGTCGTGGCGCAGGGCCTGCTGGAGGACGTGCTGACCGAGGAGAACCTGTCCAAGACGTTCGACCAGCCCCTGGAGCTGCAGAAGTCGGGCGACCGGTACTTCGCGCGCCGCAAAGCTACCCAGGGGTAACCTCCCCTTGGCCCATCGACGCGACGCGGCGTCGGCAGACGACACGGAGGGTGTTTCGTGGCTGAGTTCGTGAACCTCGAAGTCGAGGACGGGATCGGCACCATCCGGCTGGACCGGCCGCCGATGAACGCGCTGAACCGGCAGGTCCAGGAGGAGATCCGGGCCGCCGCGCAGGAGGCCGCGCGGCGCGCCGACGTCTACTCGGTGATCGTCTACGGCGGCCCGAAGGTGTTCGCCGCCGGCGCGGACATCAAGGAGATGGCCGACCAGTCCTACGTCGACATGCAGGCCAAGGTCAGCGCGTTCCAGTCGTCGCTGCGCGCGGTCGAGGAGATCCCCAAGCCGACCGTGGCCGCGATCACCGGCTACGCGCTGGGCGGCGGGTTCGAGCTGGCCCTGTGCGCCGACCGGCGCATCGCGGGCGACAACGCCAAGGTGGGCCAGCCGGAGATCCTGCTCGGCGTCATCCCGGGCATGGGCGGCACGCAGCGCCTGCCCCGGCTGATCGGCCCGTCCAAGGCCAAGGACCTGATCTACACCGGCCGGTTCGTCGGCGCCGAGGAGGCCCTGCGCATCGGCATGGTGGACGAGGTCGTCGCGCCGGACGACGTGTACGAGGCCGCCAAGCGGTGGGCCGGCCAGTTCGTCAACGGCCCCGTGGTCGCCTACGCCGCGGCCAAGGCCGCGATCGACGGCGGGCTGGACACCGACCTGGGCAACGGCCTGAAGCTGGAGAGCCAGCTGTTCGCCGCGATGTTCGCGACCGAGGACCAGAAGACCGGCATGGCGTCGTTCATCGAGAACGGCCCGGGGAAGGCGAAGTTCAGTGGCCGTTGATCCCAAGCCGAACCCGCACGCCACCGCCGAAGAGGTCCAGGCGGCGTACCAGGACCCCAAGCTCGCCAACGTGCTCTACCACGACTGGGAAGCCGGCACGTACGACGAGAAGTGGTCCATCTCCTACGACGAGCGCTGCATCACCTACGCCAAGGACCGCTTCCGCGCCGTCGCGGGCGACGTCGGCCCCTACGAGCACGCCCTGGAACTGGGCTGCGGCACCGGTTTCTTCCTGCTCAACCTCATGCAGGGCGACGTCATCCGCAAGGGCTCGGTGACCGACCTGTCGCCGGGCATGGTCGAGGTGGCGTTGCGCAACGCCAAGAACCTCGACCTGGACGTGGACGGCCGGGTCGCCGACGCCGAGCGCATCCCGTACGACGACAACACGTTCGACCTGGTCGTCGGGCACGCCGTGCTGCACCACATCCCGGACGTGGCGGCGGCCATGCGCGAGGTGCTGCGCGTGCTCAAGCCGGGCGGCAAGTTCGTGTTCGCGGGCGACCCGACCGACATCGGCAACTTCTACGCCCGCAAGCTGGGCCAGTTGACGTGGTGGCTGACCACCAACGTCACCAAGCTCGCCCCGCTCAACGACTGGCGGCGCCCGCAGGAGGAGCTGGACGAGTCCTCCCGCGCGGCGGCCCTGGAAGCGGTCGTGGACCTGCACACGTTCGACCCGTCGGACCTGGAGCGCACGGCGCGCGGCGCGGGCGCGGTGCACGTCAAGGCGGTCACCGAGGAGCTGTCGGCGGCGCTGTTCGGCTGGCCGGTGCGCACGTTCGAGGCGGCCGTGCCGCGCGAGAAGCTGGGCTTCGGCTGGGCGATGTTCGCCTACCGCACCTGGCAGCGGCTGTCGTGGCTGGACGAGAACGTGCTGGCGAAGGTGCTGCCGCGGGAGGTCTTCTACAACGTGTCGGTGACGGGCCGCAAGCCGGTCTGACGTGGGCTACGCGTTCAGCCTGGACGACGTGGCGTACCTGCGTTCCGACGCCGGGTGCGCCGCGTTGTCGGCGTTGGCCGACCTGCCGCTGACGCCCGCGTCGCGGCTGGCCGACGTGCGGCGAGCGAAGCAGGTGTCCCCGGACCACTCGGGCGCGGTGCTGGAGACCGTGCTGCTGCGCCGCAAGGCCGCGGCCAAGGTGGACTTCGCGGACGGCCTCTACACCGACGACGCGCTGCAACAGGCCACGCCGCGCGCGGTCGCCGAGCACCGGGCGCGGCGGTTCGCCGGGCGGGTCGCGCACGACGTGACGTGCTCGATCGGGGCGGACCTCGCCGCGCTGCCCGAGGGGTCGTTCGGCTCCGACCTGGACCCCGTGCGGGTGGCGATGGCCCGGCACAACCTGGGCGGTTCGCGCGCGGTGCTGCGGGCGGACGCGGTGCGGCCGGTCTCGCGGGACGTGCCCGTGGTGGCCGACCCGGCGCGCCGGGACTCCGCCGGGCGGCGGACGTGGCGCCCCGCCGACTTCGCCCCGCCGCTGGACGAGTTGGCCGCCGCCTACGCCGACCGGGACCTGGCCGTGAAGTGCGCGCCGGGAGTGGACTTCGCCGTCGCGCCGTGGGCCGACGAGGTCGAGCTGGTGTCGCTGGACGGGCATGTGCGCGAGGCGTGCCTGTGGACGCGGGGACTGGCCACGCCGGGCGTGACGCGGCGGGCGTCCGTGCTGCGGTCCACCGGCGAGGAGTGGACGATCACCGACGCCGAACCCGACGACTGCCCGGTGAGCGAGCCGCGGGAGTGGCTGGTGGACCCGGACGGCGCGGTGGTGCGGGCCGGGCTGGTGCGGCAGTACGGGTGCAGGCACGGCTTGGCGCAGTTGGACGAGCGGATCGCCTACCTGACCGGGGCCGTGCCGCCGCCCGGGATCCGCGCGTTCCGGGTCGTGGAGCACGGCCACTACAGCGAGAAGTCGCTGCGGGCCGTGCTGCGCGCGCACGACGTGGGGAAGCTGGAGATCCTGGTGCGGGGGTTGGACGTGGACCCCAATGCGTTGCGGCCCAGGCTGAAGTTGGTTGGTGGCGGGTCGATGACGGTGGTGCTGACCCGTATCGGGCGTCGTCCGGTGTACCTGTTGGCGCACGCCGAGCGCACTTAGGCGTTCTTGACGCCGAGCGTGCTCAGGCGTTCGAAGAGGAACTCGCGCAGGGCGTCCAGGTCGGTGTCCACGGCGATGTCGACGCCGTCCTCCTTGGGCGTCTCCAGCCGTTCGTCGACCAGCAGCCCACCCCGGCCGGGCCCGAACGCGCACTCCACCTCGACCGGGAACCGTTGCGTGGTCAGGATCCCCGGTCGAACCGCCTCGGCCACGGCGACCGCGTCGTGCACCGCCATGCCGTCCCAGCCCAGGAACCGCCGGTAGGTGGCCAGGTAGTCCGGGGTGAGCCCGACCAGCGTCGACCCGACCTCGGACGACTCGCCGACCTGCCGCAGCCACTCGGCGCTCACCGCGCACCGCTTGGTCAGGTCCATGGTGACCAGCGTGGTCGGGACCCGTTCCTCGACCAGCACCCGCCGCGCCGCCTCCGGGTCGCACCACAGGTTGAACTCGGCCGCGGCGGTGATGTTGCCGCCCCTGATGCCTCCTCCCATCACCACTAGACGCGCGATGCGCTCTTTAAGGCGCGGGTGTGCGGCCAAGAGCAGAGCGATGTTCGTCAAGGGTCCGATGGGGACGATGGTGACCGGCTCCTCGGACGCCTCCAGGAGGTCCTTCAGGAGCGTTACCGCGTCCCTTGAGTCCACCTTGGCGGTCGCTTCGGGCAGGGTGTCGGCGAACCCGGACAGCCCGTCCGCTCCGTGCGCGCGGGAGACGTGCGGCTGGGGGTGCACCAGCGGCCGTTCCGCGCCCATCGCCACCGGGACGTCGTCGCGGCCGAGCAGGGTCATCAGGCGCAGGGCGTTGCGGGTGGTCTTGTCCAGCGAGACGTTGCCGAACACGGTCGTCACGCCGAGGAGGTCCACCTCGGGACTGGCGACGGCCACGGCGAGCGCGAGGGCGTCGTCCACGCCCGGGTCGGTGTCGATGATCAGGGGGATCGTCACGCACCCCATCCTGCCGCGCGGGTTACAGTGCCCGCGTGACGAGCATGTGGGGTGCGCCGATGTGGACGAGGTGGCGTCGGAACCGACGTGACCCGGCGCAGGCGCGGTTCCTCACGGTGGCCTCCCTGAAGTGGGTCCTGCGCCACCGGGCCTACACGCCGTGGTACCTGGTGCGCTACTGGCGGTTGCTCCGCTTCCGGTTGGCCAACCCGCACGTCGTGCTCAGGGGGATGGTGTTCCTCGGGAAGAACGTGGAACTCCACTGCCGTCCGGGCTACGGACGCCTGGAGATCGGCCGCTGGGTCCACATCGGCGACGGCAACGCCATCCGCTGCCACGAGGGTTCGCTGCGCATCGGCGACAAGGCGGTGTTCGGCAAGGACAACACCGTCAACTGCTACCTGGACGTGGAGATCGGCGCGGCCACGCTCATCGCGGACTGGGTCTACATCTGCGACTTCGACCACGTGACCGCGGACGTCAACCTGCCGATCAAGGACCAGGGCATCGTGAAGTCCCCGGTGCGCATCGGGCCGGACTGCTGGCTGGGCACGAAGGTCACGGTGACGCGGGGGACGCGGATCGGGCGCGGGTGCGTGCTGGGCGCGCACGCGGTGGTGCGGGGGGACGTGCCGGACTTCAAGATCGCGGTCGGGATCCCGGCGCGGGTGGTGAAGGACCGGCGCGAGGACTACGAGGCGGACGCGGTTCGGCGGGCGGCGGTGGAGGACATGGCTCGCAAGGCTCGGGAGGCTTTGGAGAAGTCTCAGCACTCTTGATCTTTGTGCGCTTCGGAGAACAAAAGCGAAGAGCGAAGAGCGGAGAGCGGAGAGCTGAAAGCGAAAGATCAAAAGCGGCGCTCGCCGCGCGGCAGGCCCCCGGGGGTGGAAGGGCGTCGGTTCGTTCCCCGTACGGCCTGCCGGAGGCAACCACCCT